>CACXTX010000042.1 GCA_902770635.1 uncultured Prevotellaceae bacterium
CGACGGCTTTACTATCGAAAACAATTACACCGGCGACATCGCCCCCGGGATTGCCGGTCGTCCTCTCACTAACCAACGGCCCATACGTCGTGACGAGATAGGCGACAACCACCCCGGTCCAAATATCATCTTTAAGCAATGAAGCAAACCAACTACCATCTCTTTGACTTCATGGATTTTGACCCTTCGTTGCAGAAGGACGAATTCCTCTGGAAGGCATACGCACCCACTAAGATAGTGGAGCGCGAGGGCGACATCGTCGTCACTATTCCCTATCAGAAACAACTGTATCAGGAAGACATGGCACCCGATACGGAGACACCCCAGCAGTCTTTCGACCTCATTATCCGGGCTTACGAGCCTAACATCGTCCGACTGTTTACCACGATAAGTGGTGACGAGATGGTGGAGGCCGATGATATGCTGCAATTCTCGCCCGAAGTAAAGCACTTGTCCCTGACCGTCCGTTCGTTACCAGAAGGTTCGGCAGGCTACGACATCATCGCTGCTAACGGCAAGAAGGTAGCCACCATCGACCTTAGCAAGCCACAACTGGACAAGTGGAGTGACCTGTTGCCAGCCCCTCAACCGGCTCCTTTCATTACCTTCTATCCCGATGGTGACGAGACGAAAGGCATAGGCTTGAGCGACGACCACTTCTCGCCGCCTCGCTACGATGCCCTACCCCTCGGTTTTGTAAGCCGAGGTATTACCTCGAAAAACGGAGCAGAGCGCGCCACCATCAGCTTCAAGTGCACTCCCGACGAGTGCTTCGTTGGCACGGGCGAGCGATTCCGCAAGATGGATCTTAGCGGACAGACTTTCCAATTGAAGAATCAGGACGGACAGGGTGTCAACAACCGTCGTTGCTATAAGAATATCCCGTTCTATATGAGCAGTCGCATGTATGGCTGCTTCTACCATACTTCCGACTATTGCAAACTCTCGCTGGCCGACCACTCCACGCGTTCCGTCCAGTTCCTCAACGACCATGCTACAATCGATGTGTTCCTAATAGGCGGCAAGACACCTGAGGAAATCCTGCGTACCTATCGTATGCTGACAGGTTTCCCGCAGATGCCTCCTCTCTGGTCGTTCGGCATCTGGATGAGTCGTATGACCTACTTCTCTGCCGACGAGGTGAACGAGATTTGCGACAGACTTCGCCAGGAACATTATCCCTGCGATGTGATACACCTGGATACAGGTTGGTTCCGTACCGACTGGCTCTGCGAGTGGAAGTTCAATCCCGAGCGCTTTCCTGACCCGAAGGGGTTTGTCCAGCATCTCAAAAAGGAAGGGTGCCGAACAATTAGAGGAGGCGAAGGCAAACCATTATATCAGTCAGCCCACGAAGACAGAAGACACCTCTACGGGTGGTGCCTCGAACTTCTCTGCCCTCGATTATGCAGGCACCATCGACTTCACCTATCCGAAGGCCGTCGAATGGTATAAGAACCAGCTGTTGAAACCTTTGCTCGACATGGGTGTGACATGTATCAAGACCGACTTCGGTGAGAACATCCACATGGACCATCGCTATCATGGAATGTCACCTGAGCGTTTGAACAACATATACTCGCTGCTCTACCAACGGGCCGCCTTTGAGGTGACCAAGGAGGTAACCGGTCAGGGCATCGTCTGGGCACGCTCGGCCTGGGCTGGTTGTCAGCGCTATCCCCTGCATTGGGGTGGCGACAGCGCTTCCTCATGGGACGGGCTGGCAGGAAGCCTGAAGGGTGGTCTGCACTTCGGACTCTCAGGCTTTGCCTTCTGGAGCCATGACGTACCGGGATTCCACAGCATTCCCGACTTCATGAACTCGCCCCTTGACGAGAACGTCTATGTTCGCTGGACACAGTTTGGCGTGTTCTCCAGTCACATGCGCTACCACGGCACCTGCAAGCGCGAGCCCTGGCACTATCCCCGCATCGCCCCCATTGTGAAGCGTTGGTGGAAGCTGCGCTATAAACTGCTGCCCTATATCGTAGAACAGTCGGAGAAAGCTTGCCAGAGTGGTTATCCTATGGTGCGTGCCCTATTGATGCATCATCCTCACGACCGTCAGGTATGGCACATTGACGATGAGTATTACTTCGGTTCCGAGTTCTTGGTTTGTCCCGTAATGAATGCGTACCACACTTCGACTGATGAACCGAAGAACGGTGTTGGCACGCGTGACATCTATCTGCCCGAGGGCATGTGGGTGAACTTCTTCACAGGTGAAAGACTAAATGGAGGCCGCTGGTACTATAACGTGGAAATTCCCTTAGACCAGATGCCCGTCTTCGTACGCCCCGGAGCGCATATTCAGATTTATCCTGACGATGTGGACTCTACTGACGACATGGATCTGTCGAAAGCAATAACTATTGGAATAACCAAAGACTACAAAGGTTTTGAATTTTAATGTTTAGTCTTTATCTGAAATTTAATCTTTAATGTTTAATCTTTAATATAACAACGTGGAAAGTCACTACATGCAAGGCCTCGATTGGGTCATCTTAGGAATCTATTTCGCCGTGCTCATAGGCATCGGAATATGGGCCAGTACAAAACGTAAGAAAGGCGGTGCGCTGTTCTTGGCAGAACACTCGCTGCGCTGGCATCATATTGGTTTCTCAATGTGGGGTACCAATGTGGGACCTTCGATGCTAATAGCCTCGGCCTCGGCAGGTTTCACGACAGGTATCGTCAGCGGCAACTACGCCTGGTATGCCTTCGTCTTCATCGCTCTGTTGGCCTTTGTCTTTGCACCAAGATACTTGGGTGCCAAGGTCTCGACGTTACCAGAGTTCATGGGATTGCGCTTCGGGCAATCTACTCGTAACATATTGGCGTGGTACACCATCGTCACCATCGTCATCTCGTGGCTGGCGCTGACGCTCTTTGCCGGTGGCATCCTCATCCGTCAGGTGTTCGACATTCCCATGTGGATGTCGGCCTTGGTACTACTCTTCATCTCCGCCTTCTTCAGCATGTTGGGAGGACTGAAAGCCGTAGCCTATACCAATGTCTATCAGATGATTCTGCTCATCGTCGTCTCACTGATTTTGGTCATTGTAGGACTGGACAAAGTGGGTGGTATACAAGCTCTCGTCGACAAGGTTCCTGCCGACTACTGGGTGATGTTCAAGCCCAATAGCGACGAAGCCTTCCCCTGGCTCCCCATTATTCTGGGCTATCCCGTCATGGGTGTCTGGTTCTGGTGTACTGACCAAAGCATGGTGCAACCCGTCTTGGCAGCCAAGGACTTGCGTGAAGGACAGTTGGGCACCAACTTCACGGGTTGGCTGAAAATTTTGGATGTGGCTCTGTATATACTGCCTGGTATCATTTGCTTCGCCCTCTATGGCGATACGCTCGACAACCCCGACGAAGCCTATCTGACCATGGTCGAGAACCTGTTTCCAGTAGGCATGGTAGGCCTCGTCTTTGCTGTGCTTACAGCGTGCCTTGTGTCAACTATTGGCTCTGCACTCAATGCCCTTTCCACCGTCTTTACGATGGATATCTACGTCAAGCGTTTCCGTCCAGACGCTTCCCAGCGTCGCATCAATTTCGTGGGACGCATCGTGACCGTTATCGGTGCCACTATAGCCATCGTGCTCACCGTAGCCATCGACAGCATCAAGGGTCTCAACCTCTTTAATGTGTTCCAGTCCGTGCTGGGCTTCATTGCACCCCCAATGGCCGCCGTCTTCGTACTGGGCATTTTCTGGAAGCGTTGCACCACACGGGCAGCCAACTTCGCCCTCACCGCCGGCACCGTATTCTGTCTCGTGGTGGGTGTGCTCTACCTTTGGCCACCCGAGTGGTTACAGTTCCCCTGGCCCCATTTCATGCTGCTATCGTTCGAACTGTTCGTGATACTTGCCGTTGCGATGGCCATCATCTCCCTCACCGACAAGGACAAGACCGTCTATGAGATTCCAGCTCCCATTCGCGAGGGATTCTCTAAACTGGCTGTCGGCCTATGGACGGCGCTGGCCATTGTCATGATCAGCCTATATGTATTCTTTAACTAAACCAACGACTTATTATGAAACGATTCAACATCTACGAAGAGGCCAACCGATGCCTCCTATGCCAGGATGCACCCTGCACAAAGGCATGTAAGACGGGGGACCCTGCCCGTGCCATCCGCGCCATCCGTTTCGACAACCACAAGCCCGCTTTGAAGTGGGTTGCCAATTGTACCGATGCCGACCTGGAAGCTGCGGAGCAAGCCTGTATCCACTACAACTGGCCTATCCGCATTAAGGAGCTGATTCGCTCCATCAATCCCGACGATGTTCCTTCCGACTGCTATCCCGACCTGGGCATCGACTTCTGTGGCATCCATTGCGAGAATCCCTTCTTCCTCGCCTCCTCTGCCGTCTGCACCAACTACGAGATGGTGGCGCGCGCTTTCGAAGCCGGCTGGGGTGGCGTGTTCTATAAGACCATTTGCCTGCAAGAAATCAAGGAGGTGTCTCCCCGTTTTGACGCTCTCCACGGCAATGGCACTAAGGGCGATTTCTATGGATTTCGTAATATGGAGCAATTGAGCGAGAATCCCGTCGATGTTGATTTCGACATCCTGAGTCGTCTTAAGAAGAACTATCCCACCAAGGGTGTCGTTGCCAGCATCATGGGACAGACCGAGGAACAGTGGATTGAGTTGGCTCTCTTGGCAGAGAAAGCCGGTGTCGATGCCATCGAACTCAATTTCTCGTGTCCTCAGATGCGACTTGCCGGCATGGGTAGCGACGTCGGTCAGAACCCCGAGGCCGTCAAGTTCTATACCGCTTATGTGAAGCGTGCTGTGAACATACCGGTCATTCCCAAGATGACGCCCAACATCACCCACATGGCCAGCCCTGCCAAGGAAGGATTCTTTGCTGGTGCCGATGCCATCTCCGCTATCAACACCATCAAGTCGGTCACCATGGACCCGCGTGCCGAAGTGTCGGGCCGTCGTACCGTTTCGGGCTATTCCGGACGAGCCGTCAAGCCCATTGCCCTGCGCTTCATTCTCGAGATGGCAAAGACCGAGGAGATGAAGGGTATCGAGTTCAGCGGCATTGGTGGTATAGAGACGTGGCGTGACGCCTTGGAGTTCATCCAATTGGGTTGCAGCAACGTCCAGGTGTGCACCGCTGTCATGCAGTATGGCTATCGCATCATCGACGATCTGAAACTGGGTCTGCAACGCTATATGGTCAAGCGGGGTGTCAGTCATCTCTCCGACCTGGTTGGCGAGGCTGTAAACAGCTTTGTGATGCCCACTGACCTCGATCGCCAGACTATCATCTATCCCAAGATCAACCGTGAGGTTTGTGTGGGTTGCGGACGTTGTGAGACCTCCTGCAGCGATGGTGGTCATCAGGCCATCGTCTTCGACACTGCCACCCGTCAGCCTCGTATTGTAGGCACCAAGTGTGTGGGTTGTCACCTCTGTCGTCTCGTCTGTCCTACGGGCGCCATCGAGACCACCCGTCGCATAGACAAGAAAGAAGCATAATCACTAAACATTATAACAACCAATGAAGAAACTACTCTTAATAGCTTTGGTCTGTTGCTGTGGCACAGCAACAAACACTCAGGCTCAGGGTCTTACTGACATGAGCCGTAGCAAGCAAGCCAAGATGCAGAACCTGCCCATGGGAGCTACCCAGTGGACGGGAGGCTTCTGGGGCGACCGCTTCCAGATGCTCTCTACTACAGGTATCTGGGACATGTGGGAAACGTGGAACACACCCTACGAGACGATTGACGCCTTAGGTCTGCATGGTTCCCACGGCTTTGCCAATTTCCAGGTGGCTGCAGGTACCGTTAAGGGCAAGCACCACGGCCCTCCCTTCCACGATGGCGACATGTATAAGTGGCTCGAAGCCTGTGCCGCTGTCTATGCCGTTACCAAAGACCCGAAGATTGACGCCCTGATGGACCAGTTCATCGAGCAGGTAGCACTGGCCCAGCGTGCCGACGGCTATATCCACACCCCCGTGGTCATCTCCGAGCGCAATGCAGGTATTGACACACATGCAGGCACAGAAAATGCAGCAGGCATCGAGATTGGCAAGGACCAGAAGCACGCCTTTGCCTCGCGTCTTAACTTCGAGACCTATAACCTCGGTCACCTCATGACCGCTGGCATTATCCACAAGCGTGCCACGGGCAAGACCACCCTCTTCAATTGCGGTAAGAAGGCTGCCGACTTCCTCTACAACTTCCTCACCAACGATGCTGCCGAGCTGTCGCGCAACGCCATCTGTCCCAGCCATTATATGGGTGCTGCCGAGATGTACCGTGAGACGGGCGACGAGAAATACCTCACCCTGGCCAAGGGGCTTATTGCCATTCGCGACAGCGTGACTAATGGCGAGGACCACAACCAGGACCGCCATAAGTTCCGCGACCAGTACGAGGCCATGGGACATGCCGTCCGTGCCAACTACCTCTATGCCGGTGTAGCAGATCTCTATGCCGAGACAGGCGAGACGCAGCTGATGAAGAACCTCAGCGCCATCTGGGACGACATTATCCAGCACAAGATTTACATCATGGGCGGTTGTGGTGCTTTGTACGATGGCGTGTCACCCGACGGCACCACCTACAACCAGCCTTCCATCCAGCAGATTCACCAGGCCTACGGACGCCAGTTCCAGTTGCCTCAGGAGGCTGCCCACAACGAGATATGTGCGCAGATAGGCATGATGCTCTTTTCGTGGCGCATGTTCCAGACCACGGGTGATGCCAAGTACATCGACAACATCGAGAACGAGCTCTACAATGGCATTCTCTCGGGCATCTCGCTTGACGGACGCGACTTCTTCTATACCGAGGCGCTGCGCCGCACCAAGGAGTTCCCCTACGTCATGCGCTGGCCCAAGCACCGTCAGCGTTACATCACCTGTTTCTGCTGTCCTCCCAACACCCTGCGCACGCTCTGCGAGGCCCAAGAGTACGCCTATGCTGTCAGCGGTGAGACACTCTACGTCAACCTCTACGGACAGAACAGTCTGAAGACCAAAGACCTGGAGGTGGAGCAGACCACCAACTATCCCTGGGATGGACAGATTACGCTAACCGTCAAGAAGGCCAAGAAGCTCTCCACCATCGTCTTGCATCAGCCCGACTGGTGCGACAAATACAGCGTCACCGTCAATGGCGAGAAGGCCGACCTCACCATCACCCGCAAGTGGAAGAAAGGCGATGTCATCCAACTCACCCTCGACATGCGTCCCCGACTCGTAGAGGCGAACCCCTTGGTCGAGGAAGCCAAGAACCAGGTGGCCGTCATGCGCGGACCTATCGTCTATTGTCTGGAGGGTCAGGATATCCAGGGTGGCTATCGCATCAACGATATCGCCCTCGACGACGACATCGAGCTGAAGGAAGTCAAGATGACCATTGCCGGTCATGAGTTCATTGCCCTGGAAGGCGACGCCAAGCTCGTCAACAACAAGCCGTGGAACAACACCACGCTCTATCGCCAAGTCGCCAAGTCGCCCGACACCAAGGTAAGAATCCGGCTCATCCCCTACTACGCCTGGGACAACCGCGGCATCCAGGACATGTCGCTGTGGCTGCCCCTCAGGCGGTAAACGCCCTTTATAACCATAAAAAAGAGCATGAAGATAAGAACACTCATTATATTGATAGCACTGATGTACAACGCTTCTATTTACGCACAACACAGGGCATCCACTGAGGAGGGGACGCCACATATATCAGCCGAGAAAGGGGATTTTGCCAAGACTGTACTGATGCCTGGCGACCCCCTTCGTGCCAAATTCATTGCAGAGCAATTCCTGGAAGATGTCGAGGAGGTGACATCAGTCAGAAACATGCTAGGCTATACAGGCACCTACAAAGGCGTGCGCGTATCGGTCATGGGCAGCGGTATGGGCATGCCCAGCATAGGTATCTACTCCTATGAACTGTTCACCTATTATGATGTGGACAACATCATCCGTATCGGTTCTGCAGGCAGTTACAAGGCTGATTTGAAGCCGATGGACGTGACACTGGCAAAGAGTGCCGTCAGCGAGTCAACCTACGCACGCTATCAATGTGGAGTAACCGACCAAGAGCTCTTTCCCAGCGCGTTGCTCAACGATGCCATCAAGACCAAAGCCAACGAGCTGGGCATCAATCTGAAGATGTCCACGGTGCACTCCTCCGATGTATTCTATGTCGATTCCTCTTTCGAGACCTGGGAGCAGATAGCCAAGCGCACGGGTGCAGACTGTGTGGAAATGGAGAGCTTCGCACTCTTTCATAATGCCAGCAGACTGAACAAACACGCAGCATGTCTGCTGACCATCAGCGACTCCTTCATAACCGACGAGAAGCTCACCCCAGAGGAACGCCAGGAATCATTCACTGAAATGATAAAGCTGGCCCTCGAGGCGGCCGTCACCTTAAGTCCGACAGCCGTCAGCGCACCCACCTCCGAAGCCCCCGAAACGGGCAGTCGTAAATACATAGAAAACAACGGCGTGGTCATCCACAAAGACGGCAAGAAATACAGCACGTCGGGAGTTCCGCAATAAGGAAATGTCTTATTTTTGTTATTTATCGTTATAAAATTTGGAAGGAACCATCCTTTTCATTACCTTTGCAACCGACTTAATTACATTAACAACAAAAAACAATATGAAAAAGATTTTGCTTAGTGCCATGATGATCATGGCGATGATGTGCGCTACAACAAATGCCAGCGCCCAGGACCATAAGTGCGACAAGAACAAGAAAGAATGTTGCGAGAAGAAAAAGGCTTGCTGCGACAAGAAGGATGCAAAGGCTTGCTGCGACAAGAAGGACGCAAAACAATGCGACAAGAAGGACGCAAAACAATGCGACAAGAAGGACGCCAAGGCTTCTTGCGGTGGTAACTGCGAGAAATGCACCGAGTGCAAGGCCACTTGCAGCAAGACAAACTGCAAGGACTGTAAGCACAAGGGGCAGTGCAAGAAGAATTGCAAGAAATAACCTTCAGGCATTATAAAAAAACAGCAGGTTCCCCATATCGGAGAGCCTGCTGACTTTTTGGTGGCAAACCACTTTATTTAAATGAATGTTTTGCGTACACTACTCCATGTACGCCAGTATCTGATCGGCAATCTGCTCCTCGGTCTTGCCTTCCGCATTGAATACGAGGTCATAGTTACGAGCCTCATAGCGCGAAGTGCCAGTAAAACGCTTCACGTAATTCTCGCGCATCTTATCCACCTTCTCAATGATGCTACGGGCCTCCTCTTCAGAGATGTTCTTTTTGGCGGCAACACGTGCCACACGGTAAGCCATGGGTGCATGAACAAGTACACTTAAATGGTTAGGATGGTTTTTAAACACGAAGAATCCACAACGGCCCGCAATCACACACGACTCCTCCTCTGCAATCTCATGCAGAATCTCCGTCTCCGCCTTAAACACGTTTTCAGTAGTCAACACGTCAGGCTCCTTACCATATTTCGCAAGACACGATCTGCTGTCAACCATTCCTTCGCCGATGCCTGCTATGCGCTTAAAGCCTTCCCACCATCTGATTTCGCGTCCTCTCATCTTCTCAATTTCCTCGGCTGTGAGGTTATACTTCTCTTCTAAAGCCGTGATGAGAGCCTTGTCGTAGAAGGACACACCCAGTTTGTGAGCCAGAATCTCGCCAATGGTACGACCGCCACTCCCTAACTCACGATTAATGGTGATAACAAATTTCTCGTTCTTATTCATCGTATAGTATATTTTATAGTTTGTACATCATTACTTTAAAAGCCTGATACATTCGTCTATCGTCATATCAAACGCTTTTTACGTTGCAAAGGTAAGAATAAGCGAGCAAAACACAAAAGGAAAACCAAATAATTTTATGTTATTTATGGTTATTAAATTTTGGTAAATTTGGACGGACCTGTTTTTTTCATTATCTTTGCAGCCAACATAAATATATTAACGTTACTACATAGATATTCATCGTCCACATCCTGGTAGTATTATGAAGGAGTGGATGGTAAAGACGATATATCAGCATCTAAAGAATAACGGGTTAATTAAATAAAGGAGAATTGGACAATGGATTATTTGGAATATAAAGGTTATAAGGGTAGTGTGGAATATAGCAAGGAGGACAACTGCCTGTTTGGAAAAGTACAGGGTTTGAGCAAGGAACTGATTTCGTATGAAGGTCAGACTCTTGAAGAGTTGCGCAAGGATTTTGAAGCAGGCATTGAAAGCTATCTGGACTACTGTAAGGAAGAGGGCGTTGAGCCAGCAAAACCTTATAGTGGCAAACTGAACCTGCGTATGCCGTCTGAGTTACATTCTCGAGTGGCTGCTTTTGTTGCTTCAACAGGAACGACCATCAACGACTTTATCAATCGGGCAATCACAAACGAACTAAAGAAGGCGGCTGCCTTGTAAATTCAAGTGCACAGCGGAGCCCCCGTCGTGCACTTTAGAAAGTTTGTGAATGGTGTCGCATTTCGCGACGCTATCATTTGTTAAAAAGTTGAAGATAATTACAATTGTTTTCCGGAGATTGTTGGAGGAATCAGAAAATAGTTGTAAATTTGCACCAACAAGCTTACCCCGCTTCCCGTAGAACAGCGCGCTTAGGGTGAGCCTTTTTTTTATTCAATCTTGGCAACAGGAAGCGTTGTGGAAATAGTTGGTCACTACTCATCGTCATCAGGTTCATTGTCGTTAATATTGTGGTAATCAATGTAACCAATAGCATCGCGTTCTTCTTGCGTTAAGCCATATAGTGAAACAGGTACCTGTCACTTGTGTCACTTCGAAGATACTTTCACTCGAAACTAAAAATAAATCGCGATTTATTTTGTAGTTTGCTCGTTTATTCGTATCTTTGCAGCGTGAAAGGAACCTATTTATGTTTGCCCCGGTTGGTCCGGCAAGCGACTAAATAGAAGCACTTTTAAACTCCGCTTCAGATGGATAGCCCCGGTTGGTCCGGCAAGCAAGGCCATTAAAGCGGAGTTCCTTTTTGTAGTAGTTCTTCCGTTGCTGAGAATGCGTATTCATCAATGATTGCATAAGGCTTATAGGGACCACCGTTTTTCATTTTGCGCATAGCTAATACAGTCCGAACGCCGAGTTCTCGGTCAAAATAGGCAAAATATGCACTCTCACCGTGCTTTCCTTCAGCAACTGTTCGCCAACCTATATATTCACCTTTTTCTAAATAGCCACGAATATCTTTAGCCAAAGCATTCTTGATGGCATTAAACTTATTGTCGCGTGAAGCTTTGCTTACGATGGTCTTTAAGTCAGTCTTTGTTATTTCTACTTCCATCGTAATGCCGTTTGTAATGGTGAAATGCATAGGATGCTCTTTTAATGTATCAGCCTGTGCTAACACCTCAGCCCGAAGCCGCTTGCTTTCCTTGTAATATTCTTCTTCAGTCCTTTGTTTCATCAATATGCAAAGATACGAATAAGCGAGCAAAATACAAAAGGAAAACCAGTTTTTCTTTTTATTTTCGAGCGAAAGTATCTAAGACGAAGTTACAAAATCTTTGTGGAATAAAAACGCATTTAGGTGAAAAAAGTGCGGAAAAGTTGCAAATATCAGGAAAAGTGGTTATCTTTGCGACATATTATTTAAAACAAGGATGAATGGAGATCATACTGACCGACTACCACAAGAAGGTAAATGCCGAAATGAGAACGAAAGTGGAATACTGGAAGACGCATCCACTTTCGCGCAGCGAGTCCTTAAGGAGATTGAAGTTCTTGCGGGAACAACGGCTTGCAAATCTGTCCAACTGGTAAGACTGAAGAAGTGGGCCCAGGAACAGGGCTGTTGGTTTGACGACCCCATGCAGTTTGGTGACTTCTTCGATCTTTGATGCCGTTGATGGCAATGTCCTCGTTGATGACGACGGCCACCTGTATTTTATCGATACCATTATCTTCAAGTCTAATACTGGTGGCCTCGACACATACAATAGCCTATCGCCGAGGACCAATAAGCTGAAGCTTATTATACACAATAGTACACAATAGGGTTTCCTCTGTGTTATTTTTCAAATATAATCTTTGATGTTTTTATATTTCTCGTACTCACCAATCAGAAAGGCCGTACTCGTATTTCTCGTTCGAATTAGCCGCTTCATATTTCTGCGCTCTCTCAAACCTAGTCATCATTGTCAGCGGATCTCCTAAATTATCCAATTTCTTTTGTACACCTTCGCTCATAACGTATTTCTTTGGCGTCTTTGACGTCTTTCGCACCTTCTGAATCTTTTGTAGCTTTTGCACAGATTTCACAGTCCCACTATATTTCCTCGGAGAATGATTTTGCTTATCCGCACTTCCAACTATCTCACCATTAACGATTCGGATAGCCTTTGAACTTCGTCCATACAATAAAGCAAAGCCTTGGACTTTTCCGCTATTTTTCTTCTTTTTCTTCTTCATAACGTTTTGCCTTAATATCCCGTTTATTCATGCTGTCAACTACCATAACCATTTCTCATTTTATTTGTTTCCAAACTTATAATCTCCTTATCCAGATTATTCAGAGATTTCTTTTTCAATGATCTCAAGTCCACGCTTGCGGGCTTTTGCATAATAGTCCTGGCGTACCTGCTCGTTTGGAAACCAGACGAGTGTTCGTCGTTCCCTGCCATCAGAGGCACGCAGAGTAATCTCGGAGATACCTTTCATCTTTACCATATATTTATTGATTTCCTTTCAGCAATGACCTGACCATGATAGTACCAGTATTGACACGAACGAGCTTCACTTCATCAAAGATTCTTGCTATTTTACCGTCATCGCACACAAAGATGAAGATGCGAGGTGTACGGCAGGCATATTTATCTTGGTACTTATGTGCGAAACTGACGGTGTCGGTTGGTAACTCATATACGGTTTCCTGCTTTAATATTCCGACTGCCACTGATTTCACGAAGATGAAAAGTGCCTTCCTGCGAAACTCACACGTGACAGATCCAGCTAATGCTATCGGCCCGCTGAAAACGTCCCTCAAATTAACATCATCGCCAACAGACCAGTAAAAATAGCGGGCATTATACGAAAACCGTGAGAGTGGGATTGCTTTTTGAACAAAGTGCTTGACTTTAGGAGGCTCTTGGAAACTCTCCGCTATTTGTTTTTTAACTTGCACATTCCCCCTTCCTTCAACCAACTTGTCTTTTGGAAACCCGAACTTTCCGTGGAACACGTCTCTGCTGCCACGGGGAACTACAATCTCCTTCAGTTGCAGGCAGCCCGCAAAGGCATCTGTTTCTATCACCTTGGGGATACCCAAGAATTGGATGGTTATCAAGCCTGACTTACAGAAGGCGGCAACGCCAATGCGCTCCACAGAAGCAGGGATTTGTATTTGTCGCAGGGAACTGCAAAGGCTGAAGGCACAATCACCAATAGTCAACAATCCCTCCGGCAAGGTCACGTTTGAAAGCAACTTGCACTTCCTAAATGCAAGGCCGTCAACGCGTGTCGTGCCTGCTCTTACATTATATCCTGTTATGTCTGGCATATTCGGTATTCCTTATTATTTCAACTTAGTCAATTCATTGAAATCAAGACCATATTGTCTTTCCAAGTACTCTAAAGCATTTATGATGGCCTCGCCAATATAGAGATGATTAGAGCCAAATTTGTACCTAATCGTGCCAATCTTTGACTTGTCGATATTTTTGATTCTACCGCTCGTCTTAGTATCGTCTCCCTCTTTGTTCTCATACCACACAGGGTATCTAAACTCTAATCCTTCTTCCCATGTGTAGCCATTAAGGGAATTAGGATTGTAGCATTGATTACCAATAATTTTCTCTAATTCACAGATTAAATCCGTTGTTGCTTTTGTAAGTTTCATATTCAGTTTAATGATTAAACGTTCTTTTTCTTTACATCTTTAAACGCTATTATTGTCAATCGAATTTTCAATTACCTCCAGCCCTCGCTGAGCGGCACGGCGAAGGTAGTCCTGCCGCACCTGCTCATTAGGGAACCAGGCAAGGGTACGACGTTCGCGCTAGTCAGGAGCACGGAGCGTCAGTTCATATACACCTACCGTCATGCTATCGTCTGTCGATGAATTTCTGAATCTTCTTCAATTCATAATGCTCATTTAGCAACTCGCAAAAACGGCTTCTTATCTGGCCAGTTATTTCAGCTTCATCCACATTAAACTGATAATCCAGATAAGCCTGTTCAAGGACGAAGGACTCTTCTGCTGACAATTCATTTCGCCCATCTACCAATGCAGTCCTAATATAATCTTCCAAGAAAGGATTTATCTCTTCTTCTGTCCTGTCTTGGAGTTCAATAGACAAAATATCAATGAACTTAAAGTCCTTGGGATAATCGTCGGTAGAGCCAGCCATTGTTGCCTCTAACAGATTCATTTCGCGCATTGCACGTTTACAAAGTCGAGTGATAATGCGCTGTGCCATGTTGTGGCATCTGTTTTCTAACTGAGTGATATATTCTTTTTCTGTCATAGTGTAAAACAATTTTGATTAATAATTATTGTATGCTTTTTATCATTTGTTTGTCCGAGAAATGAGAGCCTTACAGATGGAACGATAACTCCTTCATCTTTTCTCCTCTATTTAATATCAATATAACCGATGGCTTCGCGCTCTTCAGGGGTAAGGCCGTAGAGGTCGAAAATCTTCTGGTCAATCGCCTTGGCCTTCTCATCGGAATAGTCTGCTTGAATGTCCTGCACCAAGGTGTGGAACTCTGCGTCAACCTTATCTGAGACCTCCTTTATTGGAATCTTATCGAAGAAGATTTTGCTGAGCGTCCTCGCACCACCGAAGAGGGTGCCAAAGTCATCGCGGAAGCAGAACTTGAAAAGAGAAGAATTGAACATGGCTGTCAGATATGAAATATGCTCACCAACCATGATGAAACAGGTCTTGGTCGTCAAGAAACCTTCTTCATCCAAGTAGAACGGTAGGAACTTGGTTGTTTCAGGATATATAATTTTGGGTTCATCAAAAACTCCGATATAAGCGCAGTTTCTGAGATTATAAGGGGTATCCCCTTGGTCAGAGCGTGCATAAAGCTTCCCCCAATAATTATCGAGATGCTGTTTTACAGACGGAATGTCCTCAACGTTGATTCGATTCAGTTCGCCCTTAACACCATTATGAACATTAATCAACCAAAGGTCATTCCAATTATTTCCGTATTTACATATATCCTTACCTCTCAGCATCGGGCGAATAATATTCTTAGCCAACTTGCATTCAGCGTCCGTTCTGCAATTATCCAACAAATCCTGACGTGTTGAACTGTCAATAAAAAAAGCCTTATCATAACCAGTTAATATACCACGATAGACTTGGAGGTTCCATTTCTCCAACGGTTTTCCTTGCGCTTCAACTTTGCGTTTGATAGTTCTTGCCGTGCCGGAACGTACCACCCATGACTCTGTTCCAGAAAAGGTGCAAATCACGTGATGTTCATCTGTATAATACTTTATGCTCGATGTTTCGATATAGTCATCGTTAATTTGTGTCGCGTTTAATGCATGCTGGTTATCTTGGCGCAAAAATAGTAAGATGTTAGTCATTACACAAGCACTTTCAAAAACATGTGTCTCACAGAAGTCTATCAAAATCTTTGGGTCTGTTCTTTTATTTATGTAGATTCTGAGATTCTCACCATATTTTTGTCGCATCCATTTGTTTGAAGTGATATAGCACAGCGCACCCTTCTTGCTGAGCAATTGGTTGCCTCGCTCATAGAACAAGCAGTACATGTCACCAGTCTTATTGAACGTCTCATACCCACATGCTTTGTATAAGTCTCCAAGTTTCCCCTTGTCTGCTTGCAGTTGAATATACGGCGGATTCCCAATCACCACATCGAATCCATCCTTGATGCCAAACATCCATTCTGGATCGAAGAAGGAAGCTTTGCCGTTCTGGTCGTAGGGATTCCAGGCTACCAACTGCTTTGCGTCTGCGCTGGCTATGACATTGTCGTCTGTCAGCATCTGAGCCAGTTCGTCACGCAATTCCTTGTCTCGGTTACGAAGTTTGGTCTTCTGGTAAACCGTTTTAGCCATGAAATGCTCATGACGGACAGCCTGCAGCTTTTTCTTCAGGGCTATCACGTCTTGCTCAAAGAGGTTGTATTGCCGGGGCTTCTTCAGGGCAATCAAAGAATCGCAAGAGACGAAATGCGTTTCGAGGTTGGGCAGATTTGGAATGCCATAGTTCTCATCGGGATTGTCCGACTTCTCACAGTCGCAGACCAGCGATATGAAGAAGCGGAGTTTGGTAATCTGGGCGGCAATGGTCTGGATGTCGCCTCCGTAGATGCAGTTCTCCATAATCTGGAGCTTCAGGTCGTACTTGCTGCCTGGAGCCTTCAGGTTCTGAAGCAGTTGCACTATACGATTAAGCATGCCTATCGGAAAGGCACCCGAACCACAGGCGGGATCGAGCACCTTAATGGCTTTCAGTTTTTCTATTACCTTATTATAATACTCTCGCTTACTCTCGTCATATTCGAAGTCGTCAGCAAATAGGGCTTTCACCTCATCCGTATCTCCAAGGTATGACTGGAGGCTGATATCAACCATATAGTTCACTATCTCGCGCGGCGTATAGAACGAGCCACTCTGATTGCGCGCCGTCTGCTCCGTCTCAGGGTTGTAGGCCCCCAACAGGTTCTCGAACACCTTGCCGAGCAGTTCTGGATCGAGGGCTACTTGCTGTTCTGAGGGTGAGTTCTCCTCGACGGTGAAGTTATAGCGGTTAAAGATGGAGATGATACCATCCTCAGGATCGAAGAAAAGCTTGTTAGGAATAAATGCCCTGCGCGTCCAGTGACCGTCACGGATGGTATTGTTGCGGCTGAAGCCATCGTCGTAGTAAGCCTGGTCCACGCCGTCGCTGGTCTTGTTTTTGTCGAGACACTCAAAGAGACCGCCATTGATAAAAGGTATGAACTCAAAAAGACGAGTTATCTGCTCCTCACTGATTTTGAACAACTCCTGATAGCGGTAGAGCGATTTGACATCGGGCTTATCCTTCAGATGGGCAAAGCCCCGGCGCTCAATGATTTCATGGCCGTCCTTGTCGTAGGTTATGTTCTTGATAGGACGGTTGAGCGTGGCAAAGAACAAGTTTTGCAGAATGCCTTGATAGTAGTTGGCACTATCCATGCTCATAGGGTCGAAATCCTTCAGATAAAGCTTCAGTTCTTCTTGGTCAAACAGGTTGGCTGGCACAAGGTTTTTCTGTTTGATAAACCATACGAACATCAGACGAGTGATGAGCCGAATGAGCTTGGTGTCTAACTGATGGGTGTCGTCGGCATTAGTGCTCGGATTGTTGGGGAAGTAAACACCTGTTGACGGGTCGAGTGCCCAGGTGTACCAATCGAACAGGTCGTTGTAGAACTGTTTGGTCAAGGCTTCCACGGAGAACGCCTCGCGGATGTTCTTATACGAAATACCCGTCCGCTGGAGTTCAAGAAAACGATCGACGGCTGTATGGTAGTATTTCCCTGCATCGCCGAAGACGAAAGTGTATCGCTTAGGCGAAGTCTTTTCTCCACGCATATCGGTGATGAATGACAGCCGCCAATGACTTCCATCATCGAACACGGCAATACCTGCATCAGAGTCAATCTTGATGTAGCGATTGACAAGCTGACGCAGACCTACACGTCGTTGGTCGATGGAGCGGTTCATCTTCAGATAGAAGAAACTAATTTCGTAGTCGTCGCTGGTGGAGAGTTTACCCCAGTAGTAGCCTTGTCCCTCACGCTGGTCAATGTCGAGTGGTTCGGGTACTCGCCTCAAAGTTTGGGCCTTGAAGAAGTTGATGATAAAATCCGTCCACGCCGTCTGGTTGAATTGCGACTGGAACAGGCGCTGTATTTGTTCTCTACTGTATGCCATAGCTTTTATTCAAATGTCTCTGATGTTATAATTAATGGTGTACCCTCTTCATCGTCTTTCCTGATTCGATTCTCCGAGAGGTGATACTTGTTGTATAGATTCTCGATTACCGGGAGTATCTTTTCCTTGTGGTCAGCGACTTTCGTTCCGTCCTTAGTGAGACGGTTGATGTCACGGTTGAGCGCGTTGATGCTCTTGGTCAGACGGTTGAAGATGCCCTCCACAATGTATTGTTCCAGTACCAGAAGCTTCTCATAGATATCATCGTTGTGGAAAGCTCGCTTCAGTACTCTCATGGCTGCAAGTGCCTTGGTGCCGTTGTCATTCTTCTTGGCAGAGAGTTTTTCCGTGGAATTGTTCTGTTCCTCCTCAATAAGATATTGACGGAACGCCTTTTCCACCTGGACGTAATGAACATCTTTCACAGCCATGAAATCACCCGTTGGTTCGTTTGCCTTGGCTTTGAGTATCTCTGCCGCATCGACAAACTCCATCTTCTCAGGCTGGTTATCACACGAGATACTGTAGAACTGACTCTTCTGCCCCTTGGCAATATAGACGATGCTTGAACGGTGAGCTACGTGTTTCTTATCAGCCATGTCAGCCTTCCTTACGCTACGGCTCTTGCAGGGCAGCACCTTTATCTTGTCGTAAAGCTCCTTGTCGGTAGCATAGAGCTCGCGTATCTCACGCAGTAATTCCAACTGGCGGTCCACATTGTCGCGCACATTCTCATCGAAGAGTTGGAAATCATGCAGAATCTCTTCATGAGAATATATCTGGGCATCTTCTCCCAATGCCGAGTGGAAGCCCTGCAACTTCAGAAGTGCGTTCTGATAAAGTCGTATTTGACGGTTTCCTTCCTCCGACGGATAGAACATATAGTTGTAAATCTTGTCTGCCACAGAACCGATACGGTTCACACGACCTATGCGCTGCATCAGCCGCGTAGCATTCCATGGTGAGTCGTAATTGATGATGATGTTTGAACGATGCAGGTTAACACCTTCGGCCAGCACATCAGAGGTCAAAATGATATTGTACTCATCAAGCTTCTCACCCTTGCGGTAGTTGGCATCGAAGTTCTTCTGTATATGTGACAACTGTGCCTTGCGATTTGAAGCGCAAACCAGAAGGATGTCTTTTCGTTGTAAGACCTGCTCCAACTTTTCCTTCAAATAGTCGATTGTGTCAACGCTCTCAGAGAACACCACAAGTTTACCTTGCTTATTGCGGTCATCAAACAATTCACCCCGAAGCAATTGTACGAATTTGTCGAACTTGGGATCTTCATCGACGGTATCCCATTGTTCGCATAAGTTAATCAGTTTCTGCTCATCGCTCTTAAGCATATCCAAGAATCCGGGGAGAAAGTCGGAAGCCTGGTAAACAAAGTCATGTTCATCAACACCCTTCGAGACAATTTTCTCAATAACAGCATCCAACTCCATTTCCTCCATCATTCCCTTGACGTCGAAATCCGGAGCTATGAGCACCTTGTCCTCTTCGAACATTTCAATCATGTCGTGCGTGATGCGTAGGAAGGTATGAAGCGAACGTTTGAATGCATAGAAACTGCTCTCCAGTCGCTTCACCATGTGAACGCGGTAGATGGCCGATAGCAGATTGGTGACGTGCTGGGCCTGCTTGTATTTCTCGCGAGCCTCGCCTGTCAGGAATTCGATGGCCCGGTAACGGGCATAGTCGATTCCCTGTCCCTCTGGGTTCTCTTCAGGCGAATACGTATCGATGAGCATATCGACTGTTTGCCCGAATAATGTCGAAAGTTCCGCATCCAACTCATAGATGCACTCCTTGGGTTGCTCTATATGCGGAAACACCACGCCCTGGCGGTCAAGGTCGGCTTTGTATTCAGGATTATTAACGAGGTTTTTGCGGGTGCGACGAACCAGAATCTTATCAAGCACCTGAGTACGCATCTCTTCGTATATCTTGTCAACAGCGGTTGTCAGCACCTTGTTGTCTTCTGTGCGGAATCGCTCGCTCATGGCTTTTTTGTAGCGTTGAATCCAGGGCTGGAACAAGACGTTGAGATTGCTGATGCCATCAATGTTCGGGTTGCGTGCATCCTGAAATAGCAGAATTAGGTTCAAGAAATCTTCCGGACGGTTGTTCAGCGGGGTGGCCGACAGTAGCATAATCTTTTTATGAGTGCCGTCAATGAGCCCCTCATTGATTCGTGGCGACTTGCAGATGCGTTGCAACTCGTCGTATCTTTCTGCTGTATCCGAACGGAAGTTGTGGGCCTCGTCTATGAGGACAAGGTCGAATTCCTCCTCACCTTTATAATTATCTTTTCCCTCTAAAACCTTACTAAGGCTGCCGTTGCTGATGAACTGCGTGTAACGGATGATGCCAAAATCACGGAAGGTGTCCATCCAGTTGTCCTTCACGGCTGGTGGATAGACAACCAGCACATTGGTGTCCTTGCCGTTTTCTTCGATGAAGCGCTTGGCTATCATGGCTCCCACGATGGTCTTGCCCGTACCTACCACATCGGCCAGGAAGAAGCCGTTATACTCTTTCAACATCTGGTAGCCCTGTATGACTGCATCTCGCTGATACTTCAAATCCATGTAACCTTCTGGCAGCGACATCGTGAAGTTGTCCTCCACTTGGTCGCCGAATGCATCAATGAGTACCTTAATATATAGTTCGTATGGAGTAGGCATGTGGTCAAGATGAGTCTTCTTGCGGATACGGGCTATATCATCTGGCGAGAGCGGAATGGACTCTTCCCACAATTTGCGGAACTCCTCCTTACAATAACTGACATCGGCATAATCCTTCATGGCTACGTTCAACTCATAGCGAGGTGCCTGAGTGATGCCAAGGCCCGATTCGGATATGTTTGAACTGCCCATGATTACCCATCCGTCAGAGTTCTCGTTATGATGTTCTGGCAGGCATAGGTAGAACTTGGCATGAAGATTTTTCGACTTGTCGATGCGCATTTCCACAGTACCGTTGGCAAGGTCATCACAAAGTTGAAGGATTCCCTCTTCCACCTCTGCGCTATACTGAGCCTCGTTGACATCGCGGATAAAGTATTCGGTATATTTTTGCTTTGCTTGATCCTCACCACCAAGCATCAGCAGGCTCTTGTCATGCTTGCGGAAGATGTCATCAATGTTAATGCCTACCAGAATCTGTATCTTCTTGACATCTTTCAGTTCCTTGCGTAATTTGAAATAACCCGATGAACGGAAATAACCAACCACTGCCTGAAAGGCATAAAAGTCGTGCATATTCTCGGCTATACCCTTGAACTTATTGATCAGCGGCGAGTCAATATTATTAAAAAACTTAGAACTCATAGGTCTTCGGTCAGTAACAAATGGTCTGACTGATACCCAAGCGTCAGAAGTTTCCAAGTTTCAGGTTTGCCACAATGCAGAAAGAACGAGGGTATCTCATGCTGCCCGTTCCGACATTTAGGCCGTAGGAATTGCCCTCTCAATAGAACGAACAGATTTGATACCCTCTGGAGTATATATACAATGCACCCAAAAGTGCACACTCCGGTTGCGTAAGATATACACATCCGTAGGCGTCACCTCTGCATTTGCCTTTGATTGAGAATTTGAGTTTCCTACGTTCAAATGTCCAAAAACAAAGCGTACAGTGTCGCTTTTCCACAATGTTGCACTCCACCCTGCGGCTCCATCCTCCTCAAAGGACATCAAGGCTACAAAGTAGATAGCAGATGCAAAAATACAAAAAACTTTGGAAACCAATTCCCTTTTGGGCGAAAAAGTGAAAAAAAGGACGGAAATAAGGCTCTAAAAGTAATTGTTAAAAATTTAACATTTTATCATTACCGCTTTCAAAGAAATCTTACGCCATTGCTTAATTTGTATTTAAGTTTCTGATTTTCTTTTAAATACAAGTATCCTATGTAAAATATTATTACTCCCTGCATCCATTAATGTCCGCCTCGTGTCTGCGGCATTCATTATCTTTGCAGGCGACAGCTTCGCCGAAAAAAATTGGAGATGGTATGCGCTCACGTGAGAGCAACCCCACAAAACGACGAAGCTATGACAAAGAATTACATCACTTTTGATCTACATCGTTTTTGGTCGAGTCGTCGGGTGCCCTTGATTTTGGTCACGGGCTTCTGTAGATTGCAGATATCAGGGAATAATCCCTGTAAACACAAAAACGATTAGAAAATGGTTAAAAAGAACGAACACCCCAAGGGAAGGCGTTTGTATGATGTGGTAAAAGAAGAATACCACAGTGAATTGCAATTGTTAGTAGAAAGACTTCGTCCTTGGATTATTGACGGAGAAAATGCTGATTGGAAAAAGATGAAGCGAATAGACATTGACTATTCGAAAATCAAGAATTCCCGACGTTGTAAAGCCGAGAACAAAATCACCAAAGACGAGTTTATTGAGATAATCTCAGAGTTCCTAATCAGCATTGGCCGGGGCAATGGGTTGAATGTGCCATTAGAGGCTTTTATCCGTTATCTCGCTTCTCCAAAACATAGCAATTTTGGAATGAATATCAGCTCACTTACTACTAAGATTCACAGGCAGTTAGCCTATGTTGGAAGCAAGGAAAAAGGTAGTAGCACTTAAAGAATAAAAGGACTTAAGGATAATTAAGTATTTTGGCGGCATAGTGGAAATCTTGCTAACTTTGTGCTTGAATTTTATATAAGAAAATTATGAAAAAGATTAAGAAAGCAGCCCGACACGGACAAAGCAATCGGATGGGGTCAATCAGGAGGGTCCGAATCATTAGCCTTCATCCCTTCTGCAGCGTTGGCCAAAGGCGAGTAACCAGCAAGTCATGGGGGCATGGTGCCCCCATGACTTTAAAAAGACAACCAATACAAAACATATAAAAATAAAGAATTATGGATTATCAAGATCTTTATTCGCGCATCCTCGCCGCAACTGACGATGGAAAGCGCATTCTCACCGACCTTGTGTCGGATAAAATTATTAAAGGTGAAATTGACAAGAAGTTTTCAATTCGTACGGACGATGACACACCGTCGGCGATGCTTTGTCCGCCCAACTCAAAGTACAATGACAAGGAATGGCACCTTATAGACTTCGGCAAGCAGGGAGGCAAGTGGTCGGCTGTAAACTACTACATGTTGTGCTATGGCTACAACGAAGAGCAATTTATGTTTGCATTGCACAAACTGGCAGAGCAATATGGCGTGAAGGACAAGCTAAACCCGCACGTTAACGTATGTCGTATTAAGGTGCGCGAGGCCACGATAGAAGAGAAAAATCAGCCACCTCACATTGAGTTCTACGATGGATTCGACGGCATTGACTTGAGGCGTATTTTCGTATCAAAGGTTAAGCCAGAACATTTGGATGCCTACGGATGGAAGCCCGTCAAGTGCATCACTAAGATAAGCAAAGAAGGCAAATTCATAGAGATTACTGCTGACCCGGCAACGTATCCTATACTTGCCGAGGAATGCCACCATACCGATGAGCAGGGAAACGACTACATATCGCATTTTAAGATATACGAGCCTCTCAATCCCAAGAAAGAGTATCGCTTCTCATCAATAGGCGATGTGCCTACCGGCTATATGTATGGTCGCGACCATCTGCTACGTATCTGGCGCAAGGGTGGCGAAGAGAAGTTGCCTGTGGTGCTCGTTGTTAGCGGGGGAAGCGATGCTGTATGTGCTTTGGCATACGGTTATCCAGCAATCTGGTTTAACAGCGAGACGCGACAGCTAAAGGCTGACGAGTTGAAGTGGCTGCAGAAATATTGTGACCGTGTAATCTACGTGGCCGACATCGATTCTACAGGTATAGTTCAAGGCACAATAGTCGCCTTGTCGCACCCAACGCTTTTTACGGCATGGATCAATCCGAAAGAACTTGGCGGACTCCACGACGCACGTGGCAATTTGCGCAAGGATTTGAAGGATTATCTGACGCTGCATCCGCTTCAAAAAGACATGGACCGACTGGTTCAGAGTGCAAAGTGTGCTCAGTTCTGGATAGAGACAAAGGATGAGAAGTCGAGAAAGGTGACACTTAAAATTTCAGAAACTTACCTCATCTACTTCCTGGGACTTCACGGCTTTTGCCAGCTGTATGATGACAGCGAACAGAAACCTAAGTATGCTTTCATCGAAAACAACATCGTAAAGTGTGTGGAATGTAAAAACATCCATCACTTCCTGCAGGAATGGTGTGATCGAGAAGGTGTCAGCCGCCATCTTCAAGACCAACTGCTGAAGAGTTGTCGCACAATGATAACCAGTACTACGGGTCATCTCAAGATTCGCGACGACTTGGATTTCACTTCGGCATTCCCGACATCACAGCTTCTACCCTTTGAAAACGGCATAGTAACTATAACCGCCAAGGGAATAAGCTTTCAGGCTCACACCGCCATTCCCAATGGTCATTACACATGGGAGGACAGTGTCATACGCCACAAATATCGTTCCTTTAAGCCCATGTTCACATGGAAGAAGGACGAGAATGGTCGCTACATTATCACCTTTGCTGAAGATGCTCCGAGCAAGCTGATGCGTGTAGTAAGAAACATGGCTCGCCTGCATTGGCGCAAAAAGGACGAGATGGGACAGGAACTAACGGAAGAGGAAGCGGCAGAAGAGATGCAAGCATTGGTTGTCATCATGTTGATGATTGGCTATCTGCAACATCGTCACAAGTCACCTTCGGCAGCTTATGCACCCTTGCTCCTCGATTATGTCATAGGCAAAAGTGCCAAGGAACGTAACGGACGCAGCGGAAAGACATTCCTGCTGAAGGCTGTGGGCGCTCTGCTGAAAATGGCGTACATAGACATGTCTAACCTGTCGAAGAAGAACAACCAACAGTTTGGATTCTCAGGGGTGAAGGATAGCACAGGGCTTGTCGTTGTTGATGAATGTCCTGAAGACTTTGCCTTCAACGAACTCTACGCCAAAATCAGCGATGACATGGAGATTGAGAAGAAGGGTAAAGACCCTGTGGTCATCCCATTCAGCAAGGCTCCTAAGTTCGGTATAGCAACCAACCACACACTGAAAGACCACAGTCCATCTACAGAAGGACGTTTTGCACCTGTTGTTGTTTCTGACTATTACCATGTCAAGACTAAACTCAACGATTATCATGAGACACGTCAAATCAGCGACGAGTTCAATCAGAACCTCTTGGATACGGAGTATGCTGAGACTGACTGGCAGGCTGACACCCACTTTATGCTGGAGTGCTTGCAGATGTACCTCAGTCTGCCTGTTGCCGACCGCCGCCAGATGCCACCAATAAAAAACATTGAGCAACGCGAACTGCAGGCATCTATCAGCGACAGCTTCCGCCAGTGGGCTGATGAGAACCTCGGTGAAGGTAGTGAATGGCTCGACCGAAAGTTACGTTCTGACGAACTGCTTAATGCCTATAACCAGGATACCCGCTATAACTGTTCGCCGAAAACTTTCACAGAGCAGTTGAAGAAATGGTGCCAGTATGCAGAACATGTCAATTGCTTCAACCCGACATCTTGCACAGGGCAGAAGAAAGATGGCGATCGTTGGCAGGTGCGCGAAGGCGACAAGCGAGTCAATTATTACTGGATCCAGACTAAAGCTGCCGCTGAAGCTGAAAATAATCCAGAAGCAACTGAGTCTGACTTGTTCTCTACCACTGAGGAAGCTCCATTCTGATATTCTCTGTCACACAGTCACGCAGTCACATAGCGGTTTCCATACCATATTGTAATCATACGAATTCATTTTGGTAATTTCAAGGATGGAAAATTGTTTGTGACTGTGTGACATTTATCTTCAAAACTCTATATCCGTCTCATAGACAATACTTTAGATTTATTTGTGAGTTGTCACAAACCATGTCACGATATTGTCACAAAGATGTCACAAACCCCTTTCCCTCCTCCGCACTCCAGAATTTTCTCCTCCGCACTCGAAAAATATTTGCGCTGCGGAGGAGGTTTTTATGGGTTATTTTCGATAAGCAATTTTTAACATAAATCACTGAAAATAAGTGGGTTATTATTTGGAATTCTCGCGATTTTTTTGTAACTTTGCTGTGTATTTAGAGATACACAGCGAATGTGGGCGGCGGCTCAGCAAAGTTCAAAATTGTTTGACTTTGCATTCGCCTTGCACCACATTTGTAGGGTAAATAAGGGCGATGGCAAGAGTGCTTGTTCAGACCCCTGTAGTCCCCTGACTCAGGGGACACAAGCGAATAGAAAAATGGCGGGAAGCGGCCACCCGATGCAGTTGGTCGCAGAAAGGTTTTAACGTAAAAAGATTGTATCAGGATTATGTCTTTAAAAGTTAAAGCAAAAGAACGTAAGTTCAAGGTCGGCAAGTATGCCGGTGAGTATCGTTACGTAATGGTACCAGAGATGTACAGTGCTCTTGCGAAGGAGAAAGTGATTCGTGAGGCTGCCCTGCGCTCCGGTGTCAGTGAGGGCGTGATGCATGCTTGCTGGGATGCTGCCGGCGAAGTGATCAAAGCTTGGGCTACGGAAGGTCACTCCGTAGCTTTACCGGGACTGGGAACCATGCGTTTCAGTCTTTCGGCCAAGAGTGTGGCTGATGTGAATGACGTGAAGTCGTCGCTCATCAAGGTGCGCCGTATCGTGTTCACCCCAGCTGTCGAGCTGAAGGACGAGCTGAAGAACACGGCTGTGGTCATCACCTGTTACGACCGCAACGGTAACGAGGTGAAGCGCGTCACCAGTACCGACGACGGAACCGTAGAGGAACCAGACAACACGACCGAGACTGGCGAGAACGACGGTACGAACACCAACCAGGGCGGCGGCTCGAGCGGCGACGAGAACCTGGGCGACGGAGATTAAGCGCTTCGATGGCGCTTCGATGGCGCTTCGCTAGTTGATAGTTGATAATTGATAATTGATAGTGAAGTTTGCTAGTGAAGAGTGAAGAATCAAGAGTGAAGAATCAAGAGTGAAAAATGGGACTGTCAGTGGATGTGCTGACGGTCCCATTTATTGTGATGTGACGGATGGAAGGGGGCTTAGTCCATCGGGTAGCTGTCACCTCATCGTCACTCAAAATATTCTTGAAAAGTGACGAAAAATGAAAAAATATTATTACCTTTGTCACAATTATTAACGAATATATGACAAATATGGTTATAAAGATAATGCAGAAACTGCTCGTTGTAACATGCTTATGCGCTATTGCAACTGGAGTAGCGGCACAAAGTGATAGTCGCTTTTTCACAGGGGGAATTTCCGACATCCACCCCAAGGGCTGGCTTCAAACCATGCTGAAAAGACAGCTTGACGGACTGACGGGTCACCCTGAGGCACTGTCGTACCCCTATAACTCATGTCTCTGGGCAGGCGAAATCTCGCGCCCCGACGAGAGCTACGGCAGCAACTGGTGGCGCTATGAGCAGACGGCATACTACACCGAGGGATTGCTGAAGTTGGGTTATGAGCTCAACGCTGACGAGATGGTCAGTAAGGCGATGGAAGGCATCGAATACACGCTGTCACATCCCAGCGAGAAAGGGGTGCTGGGCAATTCCACTTTGGAAGGCATCACATGGCCTATGTCGGTGTTCTTCCGCGTTCTACAGGCCAAGTATGAGCACGACGGCGACAAGCGTATTCCAACGGCATTGGAAAAGCACTACCTGAACTTCACACCACAGGACTTGGCTGGTGGCATCGTGGGCGGACGCAATATCATGTCGATTGAGGGCATACTCTGGACCTACGGCAAGACGGGCAATAAGAAACTGCTGCAATTGGCTGAGGATGCCTGGGCCATTCAAGACAAATTCGCCGTGGACGAGACAGCCATCACCAGCAGCGAACCCTTCTACATGCACAGCGTGACGTTCTCGGAGATGCTGAAATTGCCGATGCTCCTTTATGCCTACACAGGCAACCAGCACTATCTGGACTTGGCGATGACGGCTGTGCGCAAGGTGGAGCGAGAGTCGATGCTGCCCGACGGCGTACCTTCGAGTGCGGAGTTTCTGCTGGGCAACAATATCGGCACGAGCCATGAGACCTGCGTCATCGTAGATTACACCTGGACGCTGAGCCACTTCCTGCAGGTGACAGGTCAGGCGGAATGGGCCGACAAGATGGAACTGGCCATTTACAATGCGGGCATGGGCGCTATCACGAAAGACTTCCGCTCGCTGCAATACTTCTCGTCGCTCAATCAATTCATTGCCACGAGTTCGTCCAACCATAATATCTATAAGCACGGCTCAACATGGATGGCCTATCGTCCCACCCATGAGACGGAATGCTGTTCGGGCAACGTGAATAGAATGCTGCCCAACTTTGTCGGTCGCATGTGGATGACCGACAACAAGGGGGGAGCTGTAGCAACCCTCTATGGGCCCAGCACAGCGACTTTTGCCACCGACAAAGGCGACGTGACCATCAGCTGCGATACCAGCTATCCCTTCGGCGAGACACTTCTCTTCCATGTCAGCGCTGCCAATGGAGCACGGCTGCCCTTGACCCTGCGTATTCCGACATGGTGCACCGCAGCCTCTGTCACCGTCAACGGAACAGCTGTTGACATGCCATTGACCTCTGGCTCCTTCGTCCAACTGCCTGACGAGGTGAAAGACGGCGATGACATCATGCTGACCCTGCCCATGTCTGTTGAGAGGATAGTATTGGAAGGCCAGGGAGTCTATTTCAAACGAGGACCGCTGCTCTATGCCTACGCTATCGCTCAGCAAATGACGGAGGACACCGAGGAACATGAGTGCATGCATGGTAAGAAGCCAGAGAATCCTGATTTCAAGTGTTGGAATATCACCCCGACAGGTGACTTCAACTACGCCTATGCCAACGATGGGCAACCGCTCTCCGTTAGTTTTCCTGCTGCAGGGCAGACGAGTGGTGCCTTCCCCTTCGACATCAACGATGCTCCCGTGCGGTTGCGCATCCCCGTCAAGAGGATTGAATGGGCACTTGAAGACAACCGCTATACACCGCCATTGCCCAAGCAAGGACATCTGAAGTTGCAGGACGGACAGACAAAGTATATCGACCTGGTGCCATATGGTTGCACCGAACTGCGACTGACGGTTTTTCCCGATGCAGATGCCAAGCCACTGCCTGCACCCGAAACGCCTGACTACACCCGACCAGCTGATGCCCCTGCCTGTGTCGAAGTCGTTGACGGACACTACGCCGCCTACTTCGAACTGCCGCGATTCTGCTGGGACGAGCCCATCTACTGCAAGGTACGCACAGAAAATGGCACCAACGACCTGCACAGCAGTCAGAATGGCGACCTCTGCGAACAGGTTGGCACAACAGCTAATGGGCGACACATCTGGCGCTGGATGGGGCCTACCATCGACCAACCGGCTCCCGTGGAACTCATCTTTACAAATCACGACTTGCTGACCCGAGCTATGCCTTTTGCCAATAGCGGTTACTACAACTACGACCACCTGATTTACGAGGCCGGCCAGACATCACCATCAAGTATCAGCAGCCTCATCAACAGTCAGACCGAGCTGAACAATACCTACTGGTACACGCTTGATGGCAAACGCCTTCCCGCCCGTCCCACGAAGAAGGGACTCTATATCTATCAAGGCAAAATTCGCATTTTGGGAACAAAATAACGTGCCACGGCAGACAGGTTGATTCACAACAAGGCGTGGTATCACATATGGGACTGTCAGTGGGTGTGCTGACGGTCCCATTTATTGTGATGTGACGGATGGAGAGGGGTTAGTCCATCGGGTAGCGTACCCCCCACTCTGCCCGGAGCTGGTCCATGAGCTGCATGATGTAGAGCGTCTCCTGATGGGGCATCTCACGGGGTTCCAGCAGTCCGTCAATCAGAGCCTTGCGGCAGGCGGAGAACTGGTATTCGTAGCCCGTAATCTGTTGGGGCACATGGATTTCCTCGTCGAACACGCGGTCGCGCTTGTTGATGGTGACACGCTGGGGGTTGTTGATGTTGTCGATGATGATGTTGCCCTCGGGGCCTGCGATGACGCCGATGTTGTCGCCGACACAGGCGGCACTGGACTGCACATTGGCCAGCAGGCCATCCTGAAGTATCATGGTGATGGCATTGGTGAGGTCCATGCCGGTATCGCTCTTGACGCAACGGCCGTCCATTGAGACGATGGGGGCATCGGTAAACATACGCACGAAGTTAAGGGCATAGACACCGACGTCAAGGAGTGCGCCGCCACAGAGGTCGGGACGGAAGATGCGCTCCTTGTGCATCATGTTATAGCCAAGGGTGGCGGTGATGAGTCGGGGCTGTCCGATGCGGCCGTCGGCTATCAGCTGGCGCACGATGCCAACCACGGGCTGATAACGTGTCCAGATGGCCTCGGCCAGGAACACACGACGCTCGTGGGCCAGTTCGACTATCTCCTTGGCCTGACGCAGATTGGCCATGAAGGCTTTCTCCACCAGACAGGGCTTGCCAGCGAGGATGGCCTCACGGGTGACGTCATAGTGGTGAGAGTGCGGCGTGGCCACGTAGATGAGATCTACATCAGGGTCGGCTATCAGTTCGGCATAGGAGCCGTAAGCCTTGGGGATGTTCCACTGACGGGCAAAAGCCCCTGCCTTCTCCAGCGAGCGCGATCCTATGGCATAGGCCTCGCAGTCGTTCATACCGTTAAGGGTGTTGGCAGCCACTCCGGCTATCCTTCCGGCACCGACGATGCCGACACGTAATATACTGTCTTGTTTCATATTATAAGAATGATTGTTTGGCTTGTTCATCCGCGTGCCATTTTGTAGATTGCCTCCATGTCCTCAGCCTTCAGCACCTTGAAGCAACCACAGGTGGACTGATAGTCACGGCTGCACTTGCGTGTCATCTCCTTGATCTCATCATCCGTGATGTATTAGTATGACGTTTCTGGGGCCGTAAGGTTTAAACCTTACTGGTGACATCTTTCCACTCTGTCCGTCTTTAAGGTATATGAAACAGATACTCCTTTTCGTCAGCCTGTTCTGCACCATAGGCATGCAGGCAGCAGAGATTAACATCACCCCCGACTCGTCGCTCACCGATGCCATTCGCAAGGCTCGCGAGATGAAACGACTGGGGAAGGCTACCGAGGTGACCATCAACCTGGCGGCTGGTACGTACTTCCTGTATGAACCCTTGCGACTGCGCCCGGAAGACAGCGGACTGAAGCTGGTGGGCAAGGATGCCGTGATCAGTGGCGGCATGCAGATAACGGGGTGGAAGAAACAGGGCAAGCTGCTGGTGGCAGAGGTGCCCGACTTCAACGGTCGTCCCGTGGACTTCCGACAGTTGTGGGTGAACGGACAGAAAGCGGTAAGGGCTCGTGACGTGAGCGACTTCGAACAGATGAACCGCATACGCACCTACGACAAGAAGAACCACATTCTCTGGGTACCCAAGAAGGCGGTGGAGAAAATCATGAAGGCACCCTATGCCGAGATGGTGCTGCACGAGATGTGGTGTACGTCGAACCTGCGCATCAAGAGTATTGAGGTAAAAGGCGACTCAGCGGCCATCCGCTTCCATAACCCGGAGGCGAAGCTCCAATTTGAGCATCCGTGGCCATCGCCCATGACACCCGACACCAAGCATCCGTCGCCCTTCTACCTGACCAATGCGAAGGAACTGATAGACGAGCCCGGAGAGTGGTACCATGATATCCGAGGGCATAAACTTTTTTATGCTCCACGAACAAGTGAAAAGGTAAAAGTGAAAAGTGAAAAATTAAGTGCCATCGTTCCTGTGCTGGAGACGTTGGTAGAGGTCATCGGTAGTGCCGAGCATCCTGTCAGGAACATCACCATAGAGGGCATTACTTTCAGCCATACCACCTGGATGCGCCCCTCGGAGAAAGGACATGTGCCCCTGCAGGCTGGCATGTATCTGACGGAGGCCTATAAGCTGCGCCCCTCGATAGACCGTCCGAACAACCACAAGCTGGACAACCAGGGATGGCTGGGACGTGCCGCTGCCGCCGTGGAACTGCGCTATGCGGAGGATGTCAACTTCAAGGACTGTCGCTTCGAACATCTGGGCGGATCGGGACTGGACTACGTCATGGCTTGTCGCCGTGGAAAGACAACGAACTGCACGTTTACCGACATCGCCATGAACGGCTACGTATGTGGCTCGTTCTCACCGGAGGGACTGGAGACCCACCTGCCCTACCAGCCTACCGACTTCCGCGAGGTGTGTACCCAGCAGGAGGTGAGCAACTGTCTCTTCCAGGAGGTGAGCAACGAGGACTGGGGCTGTGTGGCCATCTGTGCCGGATATGTGAGCGGCATCAACATCGAGCATAACACCATCCACGATGTGAGTTATACGGGCATCTCGCTGGGATGGGGATGGAACCGCGACCTGGTGTGTATGAAGGACAACAAGGTGCATGCCAACCTGATCTACAACTATGCACAGCACATGTACGACTGTGCCGGCATCTATACGCTGGGCAACCAGCCGGGCACCGTCATTTCGGAGAACGTGGTGCGCGACATTGCGTCACCCAGCTACGTGCACGACCCCAACCACTGGTTCTACCTCTATACCGACGAGGGCTCGAGCAACATTACGCTGAAGGACAACTGGACACCCAGCGAGAAATTCCTGAAGAATGCCAACGGACCAGGCAACATTTGGGAGAACAACGGTCCGCAAGTTAACGAAAACATCAAACGCAATGCAGGCAGAAAATAAAGCTACGTGGATATGGTATCCGGGCGACTTCGAAGTATGGCTCGGCAACATCTTCAACAATCGCAGAACGGAGCGCGGAGCCATGTTCCCCCCGTTCTGGAAACAGGACTCACACTATGTGACGGTAGAATTCTCGAAGGCTTTCGACGTGCCGGAACAGGAGAAAATAACCATTGACTGCGAGGGACAGTTCAATTTCGCCATTGATGGAAAACTTCAGTTTCCGGCTAATGAATACATCATTCCTGCCGGCAAACACAAGCTCAACATCAAGGTGTGGAACCAAGCAACTCCGCCCGCCTTGTTCATTGACGGCAAGACCATCCATACGGACTCTACCTGGCTGGTGACCTACGAGGACAAGCTATGGATTGACGAGAACGGCGTAGCACACGGCTCAGGTATCTATGTACCTGCAGCCTCGTGGAACTTCGACAGCCCGGACACCCCACCCTCGTCGTTCCATCTGCAATGCGAAGAACGCCAGCCAGTCAGTCAACATGACATAGCGAAGGACGGCACCCTCTATGACTTCGGTCGCGAGACCTTCGGCTACCTGAAGGTCAAGGGACTCAAGGGCACCCTCCACATCTATTACGGAGAGAGCCCAGAAGAAGCACAGGACAAAGAGCATTGCGAGACACTGGACAGGCTCACATCAGCCCTCAGCCATCAGACCTCAGACCTCGGAAGCAAAGCCTTCCGCTATGTCTATATAGAAAAGGAGGAAGGAGCGAGCTACGACGAGGTGCTGATGGACTACGAATACGCTCTGCACGACGCTGACCATAGCGGTTCGTTCCGTTGTTCCGACGAGGAAATTAACAAGATATGGGACGTTGCTGCATACACCATGGACCTCACCACGCGCGAGTTCTTCATGGACGGCATCAAGCGCGACCGCTGGACATGGAGTGGCGACGCCATCCAGTCGTACCTGATGAACTACTACCTGCGCTTCGATACGGAATGTGTGAAGCGTACCATCAGACAACTCAGGGGGAAAGACCCCGTGACGGCTCATGTGAATACCATCATGGACTACACCTTCTACTGGTTCAAGTCGGTGTTGGACTACTACCAATATACAGGCGACGCGGACTTCGTTCGCGAGATGTGGCCTAGAATGGTGACGCTGATGGACTATGTCCTCAGCCGCACCAACAGCGAGGGAATGGCTGAGGGACAGCCCGACGACTGGATTTTCGTGGACTGGGTGGACTTCCCCATGCACAAGCGCGGAATACTTTGTTTCGAACAGATTCTGTTCTGCAAGGCATTGGAAACGATGGCACTCTGTGCCAAGGTGCTGGGCATCAACAAGAGCAACTACCGCATCAAGGCCGAGGAGTTGCGCAACAAGGTGAGGCAGACCTTCTGGAGCTACGAGCAGAAGGCCTATTATCACGCGCTGGAAGATGGTGTGCTGAACAAGCAGATTACCAAGTTCCCCAATATGTTTGCCATCATCTACGGATATGCCTATGAGGAACAGCGGCAGGAAATCATGCAAAGCGTCATGCTCAATCCCAATATCGACCCCATCACGACGCCTTATATGCGTTTCTACGAACTGGAAGCCCTCTGCATCGACGGACTGCACACCCAGGTATTGCAGGAGATGCGCGATTACTGGGGCGGCATGTTGCGCGAGGGAGCCACCTCGTTCTGGGAGAAATACGTGCCCACGGAAACGGGCACCCAGCATCTGGCGATGTACGGGCGTCCCTATGGCAAGTCGCTGTGCCACGCCTGGGGAGCCTCGCCAGTCTATTTGTTGGGCAAATATTACCTGGGGGTGAAGCCTACCAAACCCGGCTACGAGGAATATGAGGTAAGACCTGCTTTAGGCGACCTGGAATGGATGAAGGGCGACGTGCCCACCCCGCATGGCATGATACATGTGGAGATGGACCGCAAACAGATAAAAATACGTGCCACGGAAGGTCGCGGCACGCTCTATTACAAAGACCAGCAGGTGGACATCAAGCCCAACCAAGAGGTGGTACTTACTCTATCGTAGAGAACACATAAGCTGTGTGCGAACGGAATGTCTCGCCAGGGCGTAGCACGGTTGAGGGGAACTGTGGCTGGTTGGGAGAGTCAGCCAGATGCATCGCCTCGAAACAGATGGCAGAACGGCGCGGATAATATACATCCTGCTTGCCTCGCGTGTTACCTTTCAGACCGTTACCCGTATAGATGTGCAGCACGGGTTCGGTGGTATAAACCGTCATCTGCGTCTTGGTGGCTTCATCAGTAATCACGGCAGCAGCCTTCTGGTCGCTGCCTTTTGTTTTCAACACAAAGCTATGGTCGTAGCCACGCGTAATCTTCAGCTGTTCGTCATCGTCATCAATTCTGGCACCAATCTTCGTAGGCTTGCGGAAATCGAAGGGTGTTCCTTTCACCTTCCTCATCTTGCCGTCTAGGTTTTTCTGGGCATCGAAAGTAGCAATCTTGTCGCTGTTTACCCACAAGGTCTGGTTGGTAATTTCCTGCTCCAGATGTCCTGAGATGTTGAAGAACGAGTGATTCGTCAGATTGAGCACGGTAGGCTTCGTGGTCGTAGCCTCATAGGAAATCTCCAAGCCGTTTCTGCTGGTGAGCGCATAGGTCACGTTGAGGGTGAGTTGTCCTGGAAATCCGTTCTCGCCGTCGGCAGAGACATACTGCAATGTCACGGTACTGTCCGTCTGGCTTTTGAGCGTCCATACGCGGTCGGCAAAACCTGGGTAGCCTCCATGCGAGATCACTCCCTTGCCATTATCCTGCAAGGAGTACTCTACTCCATCCAGCGTGAACTTGGCACCCTTGATGCGACCCACATAGCGGCCTACCGTAGCCCCATAGTTCTGTCGGAAGCGACGGTAGTCCACCACGTTGTCAAAGCCTGTCACACAGTCCTTTCCATTATATACCAGACTGACCAGGCGTGCTCCGTAATTGGTGATGCACGCCTCCATGCCCTGTTGGTTATGAAGGGTATAGAGTGCGGTATGCTGTCCGTCGATGACTGCGGAATAGCGCAGAGGGTCCAGCCACGACTGGGTGATGGCAGACCGCTGCTCTTCGCTGCACGTGAAGGTATAGGTCTCACCTGCCTGCGTATCGACATCATACTCATAGACAGGACGTACAGGAAGCAGGTCTAACTTTTTGAGTTCTTCCGACTGGAGGGGTTCCTTGATTGCAGCAGGTTCGAGCAACACATTAGGACACGGTCCACTGGCGGGTCGCAAGTCCCTACCCTGCAATGCAACGTAAGAACGAAGGCGAAGCGTACCGCCAAGGGTTGAACGGACGGTTGTCTCCGTCAGTTTTCCTTTCTCCCACTGGATATCCACCACAAAACCGCCACGGGCTCGCAGGCCGCGAACCTCACCCTGTTTCCAGTCGTCGGGGAGTGCGGGCAACAGGTGAACGGCTCCGTCATGACTCTGTACCAGCATCTCACAGACACCAGCCGAGCATCCGAAATTACCGTCAATCTGGAAGGGAGGATGGGCATCGAAGAGGTTCGGATAGGTACGTCCGTCGGGATAGTTCTTAGCTTCCTCATCGCGAGGCAACAGTCGCAGCATATTCTTGATAATCTGATAGGCATGATTGCCGTCCAGCATGCGCGCCCAGAAATTAGTCTTCCATCCCAGGCTCCATCCCGTTGCCATATCGCCACGCTGTTTCAATGTGTTGGAAGCAGCTGTGAACAATTCCGGATGGGTATAGGGTGAAATCTGGTTAGAGGGATAGAGCCCGTAGAGGTGAGAGATATGGCGATGCTCGTCCTTCGGATCGTCAGCATCGATGAGCCACTCCTGCAACTGTCCGTAGCGACCTATCTGCATGGGCGGCAACTTGGCAAGACATTCCTTCAGACGGCTCACCTCAGTATCTGACTTCCCCAACACCTTGGCAGCAAGGATAGTATTGCTCAGCACGTCGAAGACAATCTGGTTGTCCATTGTTGAACCAGCAGTCACATTCGTTCCCTTGCCACTTGGTCCATGTTCAGGCGATACGGTAGGCACCGTCATCATCCACCCTGTCGCATTCTTCAATGCGCCATCAGCAGGATACTCGCGCATATAGTCACACAGGAAGTCAGCTGCTCCCTTCATCACCGGGTAATAGTCGGCCAGGAACTTCTTGTCACCCGTAAAAAGATAGTGTTGCCAAAGGTGTGTGGTAAGCCATGCTCCACCTGTGGGGAACATGCCCCAAGGTGTTCCATCCACAGGACCGGCAATGCGCCAGAGGTCGGTGTTATGATGGGCTACCCACCCCTTGCAGTTATACATTACTTTGGCCGTCTCAGCACCCGTCGAACTAAGGTCACGAATCATTGAGAACAAGGGTTGCTGGGTTTCTGCGAGATTGCCCACCAAGGCAGGCCAGTAGTTCATCTCCGCATTGATATTGATGGTGTATTTCGAATCCCACGGGGCATTCATCTTGTCGTTCCATACACCTTGCAGATTGGCCGGCTGTCCGCCAGGCTGCGAAGAAGAAATCAGCAAGTAGCGACCATACTGCATCATCAGCGACACCATGTCAAGGTCGGAACCGTCGAACTTGGCCAAACGCTCGTCTGTCGGAATACTAGAGAATCTAGAATCTCTAGACTGTCTAGACAAATCTAGATAAACCCTATTATACTGCTCCTGGTATTTCTTCACGTGCTCGTCCATTAACTGCTGATAGCTCTTGCCCGCCAACTGTTGGAGCGAGAGGTTATTCTTCTGGTCAGCATTGCCGCTGATGTCGTGGTAGTTTACGAAGTTGGTGGCAGCCACGATATAGAGCGTAGCAGTGGTGGCTTTGCTGACCCTCACCTGCTTGTCCTTGTCAACCAACTTTCCGTCGGCCAGCACCTTCACACGCAACTGAGCCTGAAGCTTTCCCTCAATTCCCTCTTGCGACACATTATTTATATAAGAAGTCAACTCATGATTCTTCACCGTATTCGTAGCCAACAAGGGACTCTTGCAATCGACGGCAAACGACAGGGCACCCTTCTTGTCTGCAGACAAGTGTACGATGAGAACGTTGGCAGCCTGCGAGGCAAAGACAGTACGCTCGTAGCGCACGCCATCCACCGTGTACGACGTGGTGTTCAATGCCTTGGAAAGACTCAGCGAACGACGATAGTCCTCTGGGGTTCCCTTACCCGGATAGCTGAACGTCAGAAAGACGCTGCTCATGGGCAGATAGCGCATACCGTGAGGACCCTTGATGAAATGCTGGTCTATCAGTCGGGCAGCCTCCTGTTCCCGTCCTGCAAAGATGAGGTCTCTCACCTGAGGAAGTGCCTGAAGCGACTCACGACTGTTGTTCTCATGGGGAGAGCCACTCCAGAACGTCTCCTCGTTCAACTGGATTTCCTCTACATCGGTCTTTCCATAGACCATTGCTCCTAAATGCGAATTTCCTATGGGGAGAGCTTCCAGCCAATGTGCGGCAGGACGGTTGTACCATAGGGAATGCTGCTGGGCAGTAGCCGTCATAGCCACCAGCACCAGACCTGTCAATATCATTCTTTTCATAACTAGCTGCAAAGGTACGAAATATATTTTTAACGCCAACCCACAATCTTCAGAAAATTGCAAGTTGGCGTTATAATGCTATAATTCAAAAATGACGGGGAGGAAGATTAATCCTCTGGAATATCTGCTGGACGGGGACCGCGAGGACCACGGGGACCACCATGATGTCCAGGACGTCCGTGATGTCCGTGTCTGTGCTTCTCCTGGAACTTCTTGTACTGCTCGGGCGTCAGAATGCTCTTCAGCTTCTCGTTATAAGCCTTACGCTTCTCGCCGAACTCCTTGCGCTTCTCCTTGCGTTCCTTCATCTGTTCCTTGCGTTCCTTCATCTGCTCCTTCTGGTCCTTGACGAAATCCTTGTTAAGGTCCAGCACCTTGGCCTTCTGTTCAGCAGTCAGTTGCAAATCGTCAGCCATACGGTTTGTCATCTCCTCGGCATTGAACTCCTTGGGAGCCTTACGTTCTTTCTTGTCACCATCCTGTGCCATTACTGCTGTCATAGAGAGCAGGGCAACCATTGTCAATAAAATCTTTTTCATGTTGTTTTGTTTTTAAAAAGTGATACATTAATTATTTTCTCTCTTGGCTTTCGCCGATGTCCCGACGAGCGAGACATTTCTATTGTCAATCGACATCTATATGACGTTGCAAAGGTAGGAAAAGTAAAATCGGTAACATGAAGATTTCAGCGAATGGTCATTTTTCTTCAGCGAAATGCTCAATGTTTCGGAAAAAAAATGTATCTTTGCAGCAGAAGACCTAACATTAACATAGTCATGAAGCCAGAGAGAAAGGAGAAAAAAGGGAAACAACCTAAAACAATACGGCCCTTGCTGAACCACCAGAAGCATGTGGTTCCGCTTTTGAACATGGCACTAGGCGTTATCTCGTTCCTAGCCAATACCGCTTCTCTCTTCATGATAGTAAGTGCCATAGTTGAGTTCGGATTCCAGCTGACGGAGAAACAGGTGTTGGAGCTGAACTGGCTGTATTTCTGGGTATGGATAACGTTCCTCATAGACCGAGGCAGCCATCTGCTGCTGATGAGAAAGGGCTATGCGAAGTCAGAATACAGTTTTCTGGGATGGTGTACAAACGGTTTGTTGATGCTGACGCTGATTCCCATCATCGTGAAGATGACGGGGATAGACGACAGCACAGGAATGATAAGCATTTTGGACAACCGTGTATTCCACGTGCTAGTGCTTTTCCTGGTATCCATCATCGACCTGTCTGACGGACTCATCCGGCTGATGGGGCGAAAGATAAATCCTGCGCTGATGCTGGCCGTTAGTTTCATGGGATTCATCCTCGTGGGCTCAGGTGTGCTGATGATGCCACGCTGCGTACAGCCTGGTGTTCACCTGTCGTGGATTGACTCGTTGTTCACGGCTACGAGTGCCGTCTGCGTAACAGGACTTACCACCATCGACGTGCCTACCACGTTTACCTATCTAGGGCAACTGGTTATCATGGTGCTTATCCAGGTAGGAGGACTGGGTGTAATGACCATCACAAGTTTCTTTGCCCTCTTCTTCATGGGTAACACAAGCCTGTACAACCAGATTATGGTGCGCGACATGGTGAGTAGCAAGTCATTGGCCTCGCTATGGTCCACGTTGCTGAACATTTTCGGCTTTACGGCATTCCTCGAAGCGGTGGGTGCTGTGGGGATTTTCCTGAACGTCCACGGCACGATAGGCCTTGACTTCGCCCATGAGGTGCTGTTCAGCGTGTTCCATTCTGTTTCAGCTTTCTGCAATGCGGGATTCTCCATTTACATGGACGGTCTGGGAGCACCGGTGCTGATGACGGGGCATTGCTGGTTGTACATTATTATATCGTTGCTCATCATCATGGGAGGCATAGGCTATCCGGTGCTGGTCAACCTGAAGATTATAGTTTATAAAAGGGCGCGACTGATTTGGCGATGGATGCGCGGGCGTCATTATGCCAGCCTGAGCATTCCCGTGCTCTACGACCTGAACACGAAGATAGTGCTACGAACCACCGCCCTGTTGATTATATTCGGAACGGTGTTTATCGGATATTTTGAGTGGAGCAACACCTTTGCCGACTTAACGCCACACGAGAAAGTGGTCCAGGCATTCTTCAATGCAGTAAGCCCTCGTACGGCAGGATTCATCAGCGTGAACCTGAACAGCATGTGCATTCAGTCCATCATCATCTATACCATACTGATGTGGATTGGTGGTGCTTCGCAATCGACGGCAGGTGGTGTGAAAGTAAACGCCTTTGCCGTAGCTTTCCTGAACCTACGCGCCGTGATACATGGTACCGAACGAGTGGAGTTTGCAGGTCGGGAAGTGTCTATCGACTCCATCCGCCGAGCCAATGTGGCTGTGTTTGCCAGTATCTTCGTACTGTTCAGCTTTGTGTTCGCCATCACCATCATTGAGCCGCAGCTGCCCCTGAAAGCCATCGTCTTCGAGTGTGTGTCAGCCTTCGGAACGGTAGGCTCGTCGCTGGGCATCACCCCTGTGTTGAAAGACGGCAGCAAGGTGCTGTTAGTCATTCTGATGTTCCTGGGTCGTGTGGGTGTGGTGACGCTGGCCCAGGCTGTGCTCAGACAATATAAGAACCAGAATTACAAATTACCTCAAGACAGTATTATCATATCATGAAGTGTATCATTATCGGATTAGGAACATACGGCAGGGTGCTGGTGGACGAACTGTCTGCCCTGGGCCACGAGGTTATTGCTGCTGACAATGACGCCAGCCGTGTAGAGAGAGTAAAGGACATGTGTGACGCCGCGTTTCAGATTGAAGCTACCGACGAGCTAGCCCTGTCGGTACTGCCCCTGAAGAAGGTGGATATCGTGATAGTTGCCATCGGTCAGAACCTGGGTGCCTCGGTACGAGTGGTTGCCCTGCTGAAAAAGCTGGGCGTAGAGCACATTTATGCCCGAGCCATGGACTATGTGCACAAGAACATCCTGCAAGCGTTCAGCATCGACAAGATACTCATTCCCGAGGAGCGTGCTGCCCGTGCGCTGGTTCGCGAGATGGAGCTGGGGTCAAAGGCCGACCTCTTCCGTGTGGACGACAAGTATTGCATATATAAGTTCCAGATACCCGAACAATTCATTGGGGTATTGCCCAACGAGCTGCATCTCAATGAGCAGTTTCAGCTGAAGGTTATAGCCATCAAGAAGGCAAAGAAGGTACAGAACTTCATCGGCATCGAGTATAATGATTCCGAAGTAGTCAACATCACCAAAGAGAACGAGCCTTTGGAGGCCAACGACGAACTGGTATGCTACGGCAAGGAGTCTGACTTCAGAAAGCTCTACAACTTCCTATAGCACCCCTAGCCTGTTCGCCGACTCTGTCTCAACGATTCAAAGCGATATTGTAGTTATAATATTGCGGATTGCCCGTCACGTCCTTAATCACCTTCAGGAAAGGCGGGAAGTTAACACACTCCTGTTGGGCTACGCCTTTGGTCTCCAGCAGCACCAAGTTGTCGATAGGCTCGTGGAAGGAGTCAATCTCGAAATACTGGCCTTTCCAGATGAACGAACGGCGCGTCTTGTGAATAGTGGCACGATAGGGATCGGCCTGCTGCAACAGCGATTCGTAGAGGGCATTGCTCACCTGTCGCTCCGTCTCCAGTACCTCTGTTGAAGAGATACGCTTCTTGGTCTTGTGGACATTAACCACTTCCCCACCCCAGTCACGGCGACGAAGACGAACCTCACAGTCTGGGTCAGCCACCAGATAAGTCTGGGTAATCTCACTCTCCACACATTCCGGCAATTCGCCCGTTATTTCCACAATATAAGTACGCACCTCCTCAATGGGCTGAGGAATCTCCAGCACGTTGGAAATCTCCTTCAGCACGCGGTGAAGCTTGGTGTCGAAATCGTCGTGGTTGTTGATAACACGAAGATGAGGATGCCCCACCCACGCACGATTCACCTTCTTGTCCAAGTCACGAGCCAATTTCAGACCTTCCTCGTTAGCCTGCTCATAGCGATTCGCATTGTTAGCCACCGTATAATACTGCTCGGCACCATCGGCAGCAGACACCAGGTGGAGCACGGCATCATAGCGTTCGCGAAGCTGGTTGCTGCACGTGCCACACTTGGCGGTGATGTCCTGCCACATCTCCGGAGAGATATAGGCCGAGATGTCCATCGTACCACGGTCGCACACCACGAAGGTAGGCTTCGTGCAAGTCTCTGCCAGTCGCATAAACGAATCCTCCAACGCCAGCTGAGTCTGCAGGATGGCCAACTCGCCCTCGTAGTAGAGCTTAGGATTAGGCGTCAGATAGCTCCAGCCTCCCTGACTATACATGGTTCAATACGATTCGTTTGATGTTGTTCATCGGGATTTTATTTCTTGCTTGCAAAATTACTACAATTCGAGAGAATGGCAAAGCAAAACACCATTTATTTTCATTAATATCCAAGGTTGTTTCATCATAACCCAGGGTTATTTTCCAATAAGGGTACCTTATCTGTCAATAAGGTACCAAAAGTAAAACCGTCCACATGAAATTTTCAGTGAACGGTTTTATTTCTTCAGCGAAAAGGCTGTTTTTACTTACCTTTAATGTATTTATCCAGTGCCTGCTTGATGGCATTGGAGGCAGCTACAGGATAGCTTTTGGCATCCAGAATATCACTACTGTGGTTGGTGTGCAACGACAGGACTTTGCTGACGTTGGCATTAGCCGGATTGACGGCAATGACCTCACCCGGCCAAGGATTGCCGCTGTCAATGGCACCA
>CACXTX010000043.1 GCA_902770635.1 uncultured Prevotellaceae bacterium
CGTCCAGAATCATCTGGTCGCCAGTGTAAGCGTGTACAGTGGTCATGATACCGCTCTGGATAGGAGCGAAATCGTTCAGAGCCTTGGTCATAGGAGCCAGACAGTTGGTGGTGCAAGAAGCAGCACTGATAACAGTGTCGGCAGGAGTCAAGGTCTTGTGGTTAACATTGTAAACGATAGTAGGCAGGTCGTTGCCAGCAGGAGCTGAGATAACAACCTTCTTAGCACCAGCAGTCAGGTGGGCAGAAGCCTTCTCCTTAGAAGTATAGAAACCTGTGCACTCCAGAACAACGTCTACATCCAGCTTGCCCCAAGGCAGCTCAGCAGCGTTAGGAATAGCGTAGATGGTAATCTTCTGACCATCAACTACGATGTAATCCTCACCAGCCTCTACAGTGTGCTTGTTCTCGCCAATCTTGCCGCAGAAACCACCCTGAGCGGTGTCATACTTCAACAGGTGAGCAAGCATCTTGGGGCTTGTCAAGTCGTTGATAGCTACTACTTCATAACCTTCAGCCTCGAACATCTGACGGAATGCGAGGCGACCGATACGGCCGAAACCGTTAATTGCTACTTTTGTCATCATTTTTTCTTGTTTCCGAGCGCAAAGTTACAAAAAAATATCTATATTTGCATCAGAAATCAATCTTAATTAAAGTGAAAAGTACAAAGTACTAACTGAAAAGTGAGATAAATTAAGGTCTGTGATGTGAGATTGCAAAACGCAGATAGCAAAATACAAACTTTATACATTAACATTTAAAATTTAAACTATTATGGGTTTTATCAGTGAATTCAAAGAGTTTGCCATGAAGGGCAACGTAATGGACATGGCAGTCGGTGTTATCATCGGTGGTGCCTTTGGTAAGATTGTGTCTAGTTTGGTTGACGACGTGCTTATGCCGTTGGTTGGTATGATTACGGGCAACATCGACTTCACCACGCTGGCTTTCAAGATTGGTGAGGGCGAGGAGGCTGCCGTGCTGAAGTATGGCAATTTCATCCAGAACACAGTTGACTTCATCATCGTTGCCTTCTGTATCTTCCTCATGCTGAAGGCCATCAACAAGATGAATCGCAAGAAGCAAGAGCCTGAGGCTCCCGCCGCTCCTGCCGGACCTACCCAGGAGGAACTGCTGGCTGAGATTCGCGACCTGTTGAAGAACAAATAAGTCAAGAAAACCGCTTCTTTTAATAATATAAGGTGGTAAGATTTTGCCACCTTATATTTTTTGTATATCTTTGCACGCGTTTTCAGAATAGTAGATAGTAAGTGATTAAAATTACCAAATAAATAGTAAATTGTAAATAGTCCAATTGTAAATGACTACAACATTAGATTTCAAGCCGAAGTTCTTTTCGGCAATCAAGCATTATGATCGCAAGACTCTGACGGCCGACCTCATGGCGGGTGTTATTGTCGGCATAGTAGCACTGCCTCTGGCCATCGCCTTTGGTATTGCCAGTGGCGTATCGCCCGAGAAGGGTATCATCACCGCCATTATCGCCGGACTCATGATTTCGCTGTTCGGTGGTTCCAAGGTACAGATTGGCGGACCTACCGGTGCCTTCATCGTCATCGTGGCTGGCATCATCAACCAGTACGGCATGACGGGGCTGACCATTGCCACACTCATGGCTGGTGTGTTCCTTATCCTGTTAGGGGTGTTGCGTCTGGGTACCATTATCAAGTACATTCCCTACCCCATCGTCGTAGGCTTCACCTCGGGTATCGCCGTCACCATTTTCACTACGCAGGTCAAGGACCTTCTGGGTATGGAGATGGCCAGTGTCCCCTCCGACTTCATTGAGAAGTGGGGCGCCTATATATATAATATAGGTAATATAGACCCCTGGAGTGCAGGCGTAGGCATCATCAGCGTGGCACTCATCGCCTCGTGGCCCATGCTGGCGCGTCTCTTCCACTTGTCACCCCTCAAGGCATTGCCCGGCTCTCTGGTAGCCATCATCCTGATGACCATAGTTGCCCTGCTGCTCAAGCAGTATGCAGGCGTCACCACCATCGAGACCATCGGCGACCGTTTCAGCATCAACTCCACGCTGCCCGATGCTGTCGTTCCTACGTTGACGTGGGAGACCATCAAGGGTCTCGTAGGTCCTGCCGTCACCATTGCCGTGCTGGGTGCCATCGAGTCACTGCTCTCTGCCACTGTAGCCGACGGTGTCATTGGCGATCACCACAACTCCAACACCGAGCTTATCGGTCAGGGCATTGCCAACCTTGCATCGCCCCTCTTCGGCGGTATTCCTGCCACGGGAGCCATTGCCCGTACCATGACCAACATCAACAACGGAGGTCGTACCCCCGTTGCAGGCATTGTTCACGCCGTCGTGCTATTGCTCATCTTCCTGTTCCTCATGCCCTTGGCCCAGTACATCCCTATGGCCTGTCTGGCTGGTGTACTCGTTGTAGTCAGCTATGGCATGAGCGGATGGCGCTCGTTCCTCGCCATGATGCGCAACCCCAAGAGCGACGTCACCGTGCTCCTCCTGACCTTCTTCCTCACCATCATCTTCGACCTCACCATCGCCATCGAGTTCGGACTCATCTGTGCCTGTCTGCTCTTCATGCGCCGCATGGCTGAGACCACCGATGTCCACGCTATCTTCAACGAGATAGACCTCAATGAGGATGCCGATATGGAGCGAGGCAATCTGGAGCACCTCACCATCCCCAAGGATGTAGAGGTTTACGAAATCAACGGCCCATACTTCTTCGGAGCCGGCAACCGTTTCGAGGACATCATGGCACGTTATGGCCGTCATCCTAAGGTGCGCATCATCCGCATGCGTAAGGTACCTTTTATCGACTCCACCGGACTACACAACCTCGAGAACATGTGCCTCTTGAGTCAGAAGGAAGGCATCACCGTCGTCCTCTCCGGAGTCAACGAGAAAGTCGAGGGCGTGTTGAAGCGCAACAACTTCGAGCGCATTGTAGGCGAGAAGAACATCTGCAACCACATCGACCTCGCACTGGCACGCGCCAACGAGCTAGTGTCTGCTACCAAATAGTCCGTCCCGACGGACTGCCAGTCCGAACGGCTCGGACTGAGCGTCCGAAGCCTACGGACACCTTGCTACCATTAATATACCCTAGGTTATTTCATTATAACCTAGGGTTATTTCATAATAAGCGTCCCTTATCCATCAATAAGGGTACCTTATTTGTCAATAAGCGTTCCTTATCTGCTAATATGGGTTCCTTTACATCTGCTGCAAGGCATCGCGACACTGTTCCATGAGCCACTTGGGGGTAGAGGTGGCTCCACAGATGCCTACGGTGTGGATGCCGTCGAGCCAGGCGGGGTCTATCTCCTCAGGACCCTCGATAAGGTGGGTGTTGGGGTTGATGCGCAGACACTCGTTGAAGAGCACCTTGCCGTTGGAACTCTTGCGTCCACAGACGAAGAGCACCAGGTCGTGCTTGGTGGCAAACTGCGAGATATTGGGCATGCGGTTGGCTACCGAGCGGCAGATGGTGTCGAAGCTACGGAAGGTGGCATCGGGCGAGATGTGCTGCTGAATGTACTCGATGATGCGATGGAACTCGTCGAGCGACTTGGTGGTTTGCGAATAGAGGTAAATGTCGCGCGAGAAGTCGAGTTGCTTGACGTCGTCGAAGTGTTCGATGACGATGGCGTTGCCGGCGGTCTGTCCCACCAGTCCGAGCACCTCAGCATGTCCCTCCTTGCCGAAGATGACTATCTGGGAGGTAGGAGAATGAGAAATTGAGGGAATGAGAGAATGAGAAATTGAGGGAATGAGAGAATCAGAAATTGAGGCCTCGTACTGCTTCTTGATGCGTTTCTGCAACTGGAGCACAACAGGGCAGGTGGCGTCGATGATCTCGATGTTGTTCTGGCGGGCCAGCTCGTAGGTCTCAGGGGGCTCACCATGGGCACGCAGCAGCACCTTGGCATGATGCAGTTGGCGCAACTCGTCGTGGTTGATGGTGATGAGTCCCATCTCGCGCAGGCGCTCACACTCCATACCGTTATGTACGATATCTCCCAGGCAATAGAGCTTGGTACCCTTGGCCAGTTCCTCCTCGGCTTTCTGGATGGCGGTGGTCACTCCGAAGCAGAAGCCACTGCCTTTGTCTATTTCAATCTGTAACAATTTAATTAGAAATTAGTAATTAGTAATTATGATTACTTAATAGGCGGAAGTATTCATCCAACAAATACTGTGCGGCAGTGAAGGAGGTCTGCTGACCTGCCAGGACGGAGCACTCGGCATCCTGTAACTGGTGCTTAATGACATCGTTGTTATAGAAGTTCAGACGCAGATGCTCATTGATGGTCTCGTACATCCAGTACTTGGACTGCTCGTTACGGCGATACTCGAAGTAGCCATTAGCCTTCACGAAGTCGACATACTCGAAAATCATGTCCCACACCTCCTTGATGCCATAGCCGTAGAAACCGCTATAGCACAGCACCTTGGGCAGCCAGCCGCTGTCGGGAGTGGGGAAGAAGTGGAGGGCATTGCGGAAATTGGTGGCTGCCATGTGACACTTATCGACATTGTCGCCATCGCACTTGTTAATGACGATGCCGTCACAGATCTCCATGATGCCGCGCTTGATGCCCTGCAGGTCGTCGCCTGTTCCTGCCAGTTGGATGAGCAGGAAGAAATCGACCATAGAGTGGCAGGCGGTCTCGCTCTGTCCTACGCCGACGGTCTCGACGAATATCTTGTCGAAGCCTGCGGCCTCGCAGAGGATGATGGTCTCACGCGTCTTGCGAGCCACACCACCCAGCGAACCTGCCGTAGGGCTGGGACGAATGAAGGAATCAGGGTGGATGGAGAGTTTCTCCATACGTGTCTTGTCGCCCAGGATGGAGCCCTTGGAACGCTCGGAAGAGGGGTCGATGGCCAGTACGGCGAGACGGCCACCTTTCTCCTTCAGCACGTGGATGCCAAATTCGTCGATGCTGGTGGACTTGCCAGCACCAGGGACACCGCTGATGCCCACACGGATGCTGTTGCCACTATAGGGCAGACACTTGTTGATGACTTCCTGCGCCTTGGCCTGATGGTCAGGGTTGACGCTCTCCACCAAGGTGACGGCCTGCGAGAGGATGGTGATGTCGCCCTTGAGGATGCCCTCTACCATCTCAGCGGCTGAGAGTTCACGACGACGGAAGCGTCCACGCTGCAAATAGGGATTGACGAGAGGCTGCTGCTCAACTCCGCTGTTGACCTGCAAGCCTGCATATTCTGAACTGTTCTCTGGATGTTCCATAATTTAAATTAGGAATTAGTAATTAGTAATTAGAAATTATGATTACCTTAGAGCGTTAATTGTAATCACAACCTTGGGTTTCTGAGGGTCGTTGACAATCATCAAGATACGGGGACGAGTACGTGACTTCAGCAGTTCAGCACGCTCGGCGGTAATCTTCAGCTTGGTAGTCTCGCCAGGGTTGAGGTGTTTCTTACCCAGCGAAATAACCAGACCACCCGTAAACATCTGCAGGGAGGAGATATCCAGTGCCGACTGTCCCGTATTGGTGATGTCGATGACGTCCTTAGCCTTCGCCTTGCCCTTGAAATCGAGGTCCACCACCTCCTTGGACAACTGGATGTGGGGAGCCTGGAGCCTGGCAGCGGACGACAGGTCGCTGAACGAGGGCAGCAGGACGGCAGAGACGGAAATCTCATGATCGGGACTCACCTTGTCGCCTAGGTTGCCTGCCAGATAGACCGAGGTCTGCGTCAACCCGTAGTCGTGGAGCTTGGCAGAGTTCAGCATGACAGTCATCTTGCCAGCCCGTCCAGGACTCAGACGCTCTGGAGTGAACAAGGCAGTAAGATAGGGAGGCAGGTGCATCAGGTTAGGATAATAGACTTTCGTTCCATTGTTGTAGATGTGCAACTCCTGCTGCTGGATATCGCCACGATTGATATCGTCGAACTCCAGGACGGATTTGTCCAACCGGAGGTCGCCCATCTCGATGGGATAAGTCCCTGAGAAGTCTTGTATGTCACTGAGCACAACACCCGTCATCCGGATATAGACGGGTTCCTTGCTGCCATTGCTGACTATGGCAGCCTGCTTGTCGAAATGTCCCAACTGGCGGGCATTGTAGGTCATGCGCACCTGGAACTTGTCATTACCGCCGATGTCGCCCTTGGGATAATCGATGGTGGTACAGTTGCAGTCGGGAACGACCTGCGTTATCCGCAACTTGCGGTGACTTTTGTTCCGAAACTCAAAGACTGCCGTAACGGGTTGCAGATAGCCCGTCTTGCCTGCATCGACGGTAGTCTTGACAGACACCAGCTTCTGTGCGGCAACAGGCAAGGCAGCCAACAGCAGAAGGGAGAGTATGGTATGTTTCTTGTTCATCATCTTATGGGTTAGGAAGGATATTCATCATCTTTATTTTACGGTGAGGGTCTGCGAAGGTGCCGTAGCACGGTATTCAGGAGCATAAGCACAGCCTACGCTACAGGTTCCCGTCTCGTAGCATCCTGCACGGTCTATGTAATATTCTGTCTCAATGACATGCTTGCCCTTGGCCAGTCCGTAGTAGAAATAATGGGTGGCAGCATCCTTGGGCGACACATAGGCCCCCTGCTGATAGCCCGACAACTGACGGACGGGTTCCATGCAGGCAGCACGATGGTCCACAACCTGCACGAAGTCGAGGTCACGAGTGGTCTCGATGGTGATGCGGACCTTGATGCGGTCGCCCGTTTTTAATTGATAATTGATAGTTGATAATTGATAATTAGCATCCGCCTTCATAACCTCTCGCCTAACAGTGATGCCACTCTGCGAAGCCTCCACCTCAGCGGTCTTCTGGAAGAACTGGGCATAGACGGCACCCCAAGAAGTACCCTCGCTGGTCTTGGTAGCGGTGAAGGTCTTGCCCTGTGGCTGACTGATGGCAGCCTTCACATAGCCCAAGCCGGCAGTAGCCTGCGGCAGGTCGATGGGAGTACCGTCGATGGCAAGGGTGGTTGGGCTGGCAGGGTTAGTAAGACTGTTATGACTATTATTAGCCAGGAAGGCCCAGATGGCATTGACGCTGTTGATAGGAGTGTCCCATGCCTGGGTACGCTTCTCCTGCAACAGCCAGCGGCGCATCTCGTCAACGGTTTTGGTGTCCTGAGGTGTCACCTGCTGGATAGCCTCGATGGCAGCCACCTCGGTAGGTATCTTGTAGTCGTACCAGGAATACGAGGCACGGCGGGTATCGTAGTAGCGTCCCATCTCCTCGGTAAAGACGGTATATTCCTTCAGGCTCTGGACGTACTCCCTTGCCTTCTGCTGTTCGCCATGAGTGGCGAGGACAATGGCTGTCAGTGCCTTCTCGTAGATGGTCTGATGCTTGATGTCCTTCTTCAGCAGGGCTATCAGGTAGTTGTTGGCTGTCTTGACATCTGACGGCAATGCACGTCCGTCGAGGGCACAGAGGTACAGCCAGCGTAGGGCGGTGAACGATGGGAAGGTGGGCTTACGGCCTTTCTTCGCCTCTTTCTTCAAATCGTTGACTAACTTCACCATCTCTTGGGCGATAAAACCAAAGGCTTTATCTAGTGAAGAGTGAATAGTGAAGAGTGAAGAGTTGTTGCCTACCATCTTGTTCAGACGCACCATCATCTCCAGGACAGCCACCGTTATCTGGTTGCTGCCCTGCATGCCAGGATACCACGAGAAGGAGCCGTCGGCGTTCTGCAACTTCTGTAGTTTTCCGACAGCCATCTCCAAGCGGTTGTTAATGCCGTTCTCGTCGAAGAAGTCTGCCAGGCGTTGTTTCTGTTCGCTCTCACGGTCTGCTGCATTCACCCAAGGCGTCTCACTCAGCACGAGGTCCTTGAGCTCCTGGTTCTTTTGGAGTGAAGAGTGAAGAGAAGAGAGTGAAGATTCTTCCGCTGTATGGGGTGTTGCTTGCATTTCACGCTTCCAAGCCTCAAAGGTGGTCTTCACCTGAGGGTTCTTGTCTAACAGGGTCTTCGCCAGCAGGTTGCTGTAATAGGATGCAGCCTGGTCAATGGCGCTATGTTCCCAAGGCTGTCCCAGAATGGGCAGCGACTGCACCATCAGCCATGCGGGGTTGTTGGTATATTCAACGGTGAGTTTCTGCTGGGTGGTGCCTGCAGGGAACAGGCGCGTCAAGTCGATGGACTTCACGCCAGGCTCATGCTGGGTATAAGGCACCGTCTTCGTGACGTACTCCTTGTCAGGCAGGACGGGCAGATAGTGCTGTTCGCCATCGGAGAACCCGTCGAGTCCTGCTGTTGTGGCGATGGCTGACACCTTACAGGTTAACAGCGTTGGCTTCAGAACGGATGCCGGGATATGGAAGCTGACGGAGGTCGTCTTACCTGCTTCCACCTCGAAACGTTCCGAAACGGACAGCACTTCCGATTCCGCATCGTAGAGTCTGAGCAGGGCAGTACCATCCTTCATGGTTTGCTGTCCCATATTGATGATGCGCATGGTGATGGTAGCCTCGTCACCCTCACGTAAGAATCGGGGCATGTTGGGCTGAACCATCAGTTCCTTCTGGGCAACAGCCTCACCGTCGATGTAGCCGTAGTTCATGTCCTTCGTGTTAGCCACACCCATGAAGCGCCAGGTGGTCAGACTCTCAGGCAATGTAAACTTCAGCACGACATTTCCTGCCTTGTCGGTTTCCAACAGAGGATAGCAGAAAGCGGTCTCATCTAGGGTTTCACGCAGTTGCACCTGATCCTGTCCTGCTGCCTGCTCCTCCTGGGGCTGTTCTACCAGCTTCTTCTCTGCCACTTCCGCAGTTGCCATAGGAGCCCTTGCCATCATCACGGCATCGTTACCCATGACATCGTAAGCACCCATTCGACCTTCTTCATCCATATTGCCTTTTGCCATTGCCGACTTGTACATGCGGGTGCCACGAACCATGATGCTTCTGCGCCCGATGACATGATAGTAGGGGAATACGCTGTTGTCGAAATGGCTGAACACCATATTGTCAATCTTCAGAGACGACTGATAGTGTTGCACCCCCATCCAATAGACACTTTCTTGCTGACGGTATTGCCACATGGTGGATGGCAGAGGCAGATAGTTCGTAGGAGCAAAAGACCACTGGTGGTGGCTAATCTGGTCCAGGCTCTTGTCATAGAGAACTGCCATCAGGCTGGCATCGGCGGGTGTACCGTCTGGATTCTGTATCTTCAGGCGCCACTCCTCCTGTTGCCCGGGAACAAGTCGGTCACGGAAGGTTTCCCATGTCAGACGCAGCTTCTTGTCAGGCATCGGACGCTTGATGGTCTGGTGATGGCTGTAGCACACGCCATCCTTCACCCAGGCATAGGTCAGCAACAGGCCATTGCCATATTCTTCTTTGTAGGTGAACTGGCGATTAATCAGTTCACCGTTCTTCTTCACCTCGCCCTTCTCAATGACTTTCTTGCCGGCATAGATGGCGTAGAAGATGTACAGGTCGGGAGCACTGCTGCCCACCTGCAGGGTGACTGGCGTTCCATCGTTGGGGAACTGCTGGTGTGACACATAGAACCAATCGTTGGTCTGGGTGGCTGGTTTCTTGTCGTCCAAGCCAAAGACCACGAACTGGACATCCAGCGTGTCCTGGTCACAGACAGCCTCCAGGCGATGTGAGCCGGACTTGATGGAAGACGGAAGCTGGAACCCGGCAGCATTAGCAGCACACTCCTTCCACTTTCCTCCGTCAAGACAGTATCTTACCGTACCAGCTATCTCCTTCCCTGCGGCATTGCGACGGTTGAACGTCACGGGAGGCAGTTGGTCTTTACGAATTTGTTCAGGAATGTCACAAGTCAGTGCAGTGGGCTTGTTACCCAATGGCAGGCTGAAGGTTCCACTATGCGTTTCACCCGCCAAGTCCGTCACGTCAGCCTCTACCACGAAATGATAGAACATGGGACGGCGACCTAAATCCTTAGGCAACAGCATGGGCATCTCCACCATAAAGGTACCATCGTCTGCCGTTACTGCCTCGCCTTCCTTCATCACCTCGTTGTTCACGTTGCTTCCCACGAAGCCATTCTCCCAATAGCGGGAATAGGACATCCACCAGAAAGCCACCTTGCGACGGACGGTATATTTCACCTTCGCACCCTGCACGGGAACACCTGCATAGGTCAGTGCCTTGCCTTGGGCACGAACGGTATCACCCTGCTGATAGGCCTTCTCGTAGTCGGCAAACTCCACCTGGAACGTCGGACGCTTGTATTCCTCCACGCGGAATCTGATAGAGTTGCCATTTGCCATGACGGTGAAGTGGCCGTTCAACAGTCCTGTGGGTAGTGTGAACGTTGTGGAGCACTTGCCAAAGCGATCGGTAGTCACCTTCTTCTCGGCTATCTGTTTATAGTTCGCATCACGCAGTGCGATGGTCACACTTCTTTGTCCCACTGATACATTGTCTGTAGCCGACTGCTCTTTCCACACGATGGCTGTCACATGCACCGTCTGCCCTGGACGATAGATGCTACGGTCTGTAAACAGACTGGTATGTTCTGCCTTGTAGTCGTAGTCATAGTAGTTGTAACGTCCGTAGATGTTGATGGGTGGACAATAGCGGTCTGTAGGCGTATAGGCAAACATGACATTGCCATTGCGGTCTGTCTTCTGTACCACGGCATCGGGCAATGGTTTTCCCGTTCTGGCATCTACTGCCACATAACGCATCTCGTCATCGGGCATGGCCTGCGACAGGAGACGGACACCTGAGACATAATACAACTGACGGGAAGTATCTGTCTGAGGCGACGAGAACTCCACCAGATAGATGCCAGGCTCCAAGCCACCCAGACACAAAGAATCTTCATAGATTTCGTAGTCCGCGTGTCCCATAAAATAGCGCGTCTGACGTAGTGCAACCTCTTCCTTCAGCTGAGCATTCATCTTCTTGAAGACTTCATCAGGATCCATCCTTTTTGAATCACCCTTCAAAGGGGTACGATACACCCGCATGGTCAACGACTCCAGGTTGCGCAGGCCACTCAACAGCACCGTCTGTGCCTCCTGAGGCATTGCCACACGTTGGAGAATCCTTGCCGAAAACTGAGGCCTCGTCAGCTCCTGTTCCTTGTTACGCAACCAGTTGACACGACGCCAACTGCCCCACCGTTTGATGGAAGAACGCAGGAAGTCCATCTTCTGGGCTATCGGACAACTCTCTTCTTCCATCATCTGGAAACGGCGGATAGCCAGTTCGCAAGCCTCAGGCAAGTAGCCATAGACCTGCAACAACGAATCGACAGCAGCCATATTGCTGAAAGCATCGACACCTGTTATACAGGCTGCCCGACGGTTACCCTTCTTGCTGTAATAGGTATGTAGTTCCTTCCATGCTCCCAGTTCGGCACCAATAACGCTGAGCAGGTCGTGTCCATACAGCTCACTATCCTTCTCCTTGATGACAAAAGGCACATAGGCATCCGTCTTGACGGCTTCCAGTATCTCTGGGTGAGCCATCGCCCGGGCAGCATAGTTCTTGCTCCTGGCTTCCCAATCGTCAGCCAGTTGCTGATTACCTTGATAAATCATGGAAAGCACGGCGTCATAAACGGCTTTCAGAGGCACGTCGCTGATGTTCTTCTCCTGTTGTTCCAAACGGTTAACAGCAGGGCGCAACGAGTCGGGGGCCACCTCCGCCTGGAGGCGTGAATGCAACAGGGTGGACTGGAGCAACTGGCCGTATGCCTTCTCCTTTGCAGCCTTCTGTTCTATCTTTTGCAGATGGACCATCGCCGTCTTGGGGAGGTCTTTTCTCTCGGCTTCCTTCACCTGCTTCCAAAGCGTCTGATACGTCTGTCCTAACAATCCCATGGGCACTAAAAATATAGCAGCCACGACAATGAATATTCTATGTTTCATGCTCGCGAACTATTTAACATTAGGACAAAGGTACGAAAAAGCCGTTAAACAGCCAAGTCATTTAACGAGTTTTACCAATATTTACAACTCGCTTGTAAAAGATGACCGTCTGCACCATTCCACGCATCAGGAGGTAAATCAGCATGGCTACCCATAGTCCGTGATTGCCCCAGAGGGGTATCAGGAAACAGACACAGGCAAAGAACACGGCGGCGGCGATGAACGACGACTGCAACATGCCTCGCGTCTGGGTGATGCCGATGAAGACGCCGTCCCAGATAAATGCCAGCATACCCGCTGCAGGCACCAGCCAGGCCCATGCCACATACTGGCTGGAGGCTTCTACCACCATCGCCTCATCGGTCAGCAGGTGCAGGAAAGGCATGCCTCCCAAGACATAGACCGTCGTAAACAGCAACACCACTGCCAAGCCCCATCTCATCAGCCGGCGCACCACCTCCATGAAGGCTGGTCTGTTGCTGGCACCCCAGTAGCGGCCACCCAGTGCCTCACCGGCATAGGCAAAGCCATCCATGAAGAAGGAGTAGAGCAGGTAGAGTTGCATCAACAGCGTGTTGACAGCCAGGATGACGGCTCCCTGACGGGCTCCTGCTGCGGTGAAGTAGAGGTTGACAGCCACGAGGAAGAGGGTTCGCAGGAAGATGTCACGGTTTACCCGCAGAAAGGGGGTGATGGGCAGAAGCCGGTCTGCCAGGGAGAAACGCTGTCCTGTCCACAGCCTCCGATAGTAGCGCCACAGGAGCAGGATGCCAGTGAACAGGCCTGCATACTGTGCAATCACCGTTCCCAGTGCCACACCTTCTATCTTCATGCCCAGCCCATAAACCAGGAACAGCGACACCAGGATGTTGGCGACGTTCTGCAGGACACTCACCACCATCGGCAGCCGCGTGTTCTGCATCCCGATAAACCAGCCTGTCAGCGTGAACAGTCCCAGCGAGGCAGGGGCTCCCCACACCACTATATAAAAATAGGTGGCAGCCAGCGGACGCACATCGGGGGTAGGACCTATCAGTTCCAGCATCAGCTCGCACAAGGGCCACTGCAACAGGATGAGCAGGAAGGCCACTGTCAGCGACACCATAGCGGACCGTACCAACAAACTGACGGCTTCCGTCAGGTCTCTGCGTCCTCGGGCCTGTGCCGTCATGCCACTGGTGCCCATCCGCAGGAATCCGAACACCCAATATACCAGGTTGAAAATCATGGAACCCACCGCCACCGCACCGATATAGGCAGCAGCGCCCATGTGTCCCACGATAGCCGCATCGACCAGCCCCAACAGGGGTACCGTGATGTTTGTCACGATGGCAGGCAGCGCTATCTTCAGTATATATTGGTCTGTTTTATTCATTTTCTGCGCAAAGTTAGTGTTTTTTGCCGAAAAAACACTATCTTTGCAAAAACTTTAAAACTAAAACGCACATGGATATGAAAGAACACAACGCAACGCCACACTTTGATCTCAGGTCAAAGAAATCAGCACTGGCAGCATTGGCCACGCTGGGAATCACTGCCGTAGCAGCAGGTACCACCGCTATCATCAAGATTCGCAAGAAGCAGAAGGAGAGAAAGGAGAGGGAGGCGCAGGCAGAAGAAGGACACCTGACCGCCGACCAGATGATGGTTTACAACGAAGCCGTCCGTGCTTTCCTCACCCTGAACAGTCGCATCTACGACTTGCGCCAGCACCGCAAGGAGCTGCAGCCCATCATCCAGTGGCTGGCTACTGACGGCAAGAAGCCTGACATTCCCCAGGACATCCCCGAACTGGTCTCACTGGCTGAGGACATTGACAAGTTCCTGACCTCTCAGCAGCCTTTCATCAATGCGTGTCTGAGCACAGTCAACAACGACGAGCTGACCTATGCCGACTATGTCCACGCTCCCGTGGGAGGCACCTTCGACGCTGGCCTCGACGAAGAGCCTACAGGTCTTAAGGTAGAGGACGGCACTCCCGTTACCTTCGTGCTTAAGCTGGGCTATTTCTTCCCAGAGTCAACCATTGCCATTCACCCCGTTAAAGCTATCGTACTGGTATGATTAATCGTCAACTGTTAGACCCTCAGTCCATTGTTGTCATCGGTGGTTCCAACAATGTACACAAACCGGGTGGCGCCATTGTGCGCAACATCCTGCAGGGTGGCTATCAAGGCACCCTCCGTATTGTCAATCCCAAGGAGGACGAGGTACAGGGCATCAAGGTGTTCCACGATGCCAAGGAACTGCCACCCACCGAACTGGCCGTGCTCGTCATTCCTGCCAAGTTCTGTCCTGATACGGTGGAACTGCTGGCTCGCGAGAAGGAGACGCGTGCCTTCATCATCATCTCCGCAGGATTTGGCGAGGAGACTGCCGCCGGTGCCAAGCTGGAACAGCGCATCCTGGACGCCTGTGAGGAATATGGTGCTGCCCTCATCGGTCCTAACTGCATCGGACTGCTCACCCGCCAGCATCACTCCGTATTCACCCAGCCCATCCCCAAACTGTCGTCCCAGGGTGTCGATTTTATCAGCGGCTCGGGTGCTACGGCTGTGTTCATCCTCGAAAGTGCCGTCATCAAGGGCTTGCAGTTCAACAGCGTGTGGAGCATTGGCAACGGCAAGCAGATAGGCATTGAGGATGTGCTGCAATACATGGACGAGCACTACAACCCCGATACCGACTCAAAGGTCAAGCTGCTGTATATCGAGAACATTTCCAATCCCGACAAGCTGCTGTTCCACGCCTCCAACCTCATCCGCAAGGGGTGTCGCATTGCCGCCATCAAGGCAGGCTCTTCGGAGAGTGGCAGCAGGGCAGCTTCCAGTCATACGGGAGCCATTGCCAGCAGCGACTCGGCGGTAGAGGCGCTGTTCCGCAAGGCAGGCATCGTGCGTTGTCATTCGCGTGAGGAACTGACCACCGTGGGCTGTATCTTCACCCTACCGCCACTGACGGGTAAACGCTTTGCCATTGTCACCCATGCCGGCGGCCCTGGCGTGATGCTTACCGACGCCCTGTCAAAGGGTGGCTTGGAGGTGCCCAGAATCGAAGGACCTGCTGCCGACGAGCTGAAAGAAAAGCTCTTCCCTGGTTCCAGCGTGGCGAACCCTATCGACATCCTGGCAACGGGAACACCGGAGCAGTTGGGTATCACCATTGACTACTGCGAGAAGCAGTTTGACGACATCGACGCCATTGCCGTCATCTACGGAACGCCGGGACTCACCCAGCTTTACGAGGCTTACGACGTGCTGCACCATAAGATACTGGAGTGCAAGAAGCCTATCTTCCCCATCCTGCCCAGCCTGCATACCGCAGGTCCCGAGGTGGCGGAGTTTCTGGCGAAGGGGCACGTCAACTTCAGCGACGAGGTGACGCTGGCCACTGCCCTCTCACAGATTATGCACACGCCGCAGCCTGCTCCTCCCGAAGTGCAGCTCTACGGCATTGACATCTCCCGACTTAACAAGATTATTTACAGCATCGACACCAACGGCTACGTGCAGCCCCAGACCGTTCGCGACATCCTGGACTGTGCCGGCATCCCGCTGGTACCCGAAATGGTTAGCACGTCGAAAGAGGAACTGACGGTCTTTGCCAACCGCGTGGGCTATCCCATCGTAGCCAAGGTGGTAGGTCCCGTTCACAAGAGCGACGTGGGGGGTGTCACGCTGAACATCCGCACGCCGGAACACCTGGCTCTGGAGTTCGACCGCATGATGAAGATTCAGGACGCTACAGGAGTGATGGTACAGAAGATGCTGAAGGGCACCGAGCTCTTCATCGGTGCCAAGTACGAGCAGCGCTTCGGCCATGTGGTGCTGTGCGGCTTGGGAGGCATCTTCGTCGAGGTGCTCAAGGACGTGCAGTCTGGTCTGGCTCCCCTATCCTACGGCGAGGCTTACTCCATGATCCATTCGCTGCGTGGCTACAAGATTATCAAGGGTACGCGTGGGCAGAAGGGACTGAACGAACAACGCTATGCCGAGATCATTGTGCGGCTGAGCACCCTCCTGCGCTTTGCCACGGAAATCAAGGAAATAGACATCAACCCGCTGTTGGCAGACGACAAGGACGTGGTGGCTGTCGATGCACGAATACTCATAGAGAAGTAAGGAGTTGAGGTGTAAGGAGTAAGGAGTAAGGAGGTGACAGAATGGCGGACATTTCCGCCATTTTGTCGTTTCTCAGGGTGTGGGCACATAGTTTGAGGCTCCGTTTGTTAGAAAAAAAACAATTAGGAGGATAAAACTATGACATTAGACAAGTTTACAATCAAAGCACAGGAGGCCGTCCAGCAGGCAGTGAACACAGCACAACTGAGCGGTCAGCAGGCCATAGAGCCTGTACATATCCTGAAGGGAGTGATGGAGAAGGCGGGCGACGTCTGCAACTTCATCTTCCAGAAACTCGGCGTCAATGCCCAGCAGGTGGAGCTGCTCGTCTCGCAGGAGATTCAGCACCTACCGCGCGTTCAGGGCGGACAGCCTTACCTCTCAAACGAAAGCAACACGGTGCTGTTGCGGGCTCAGGAGCAGTCGCAGAAGATGGGCGACGAGTTCGTATCATGCGAACCTATTCTGTGGGCGCTGCTGACGGTCAATTCCACTGCCTCGCGCATCATGAAGGATGCCGGCTGTACTGCCGAGGGCATGCTCAAGGCCATTCAGGAGTTACGACAGGGGCAGAAGGTGCAGACGCAGAGTGCCGACGAGAACTACCAGTCGCTGGAGAAGTTTGCCAAGAACCTGGTGGACTTGGCTCGTCAGGGCAAGCTGGACCCCGTCATCGGACGTGACGACGAGATTCGCCGTGTGCTGCAGATTCTCTCGCGCCGTACCAAGAACAACCCGATACTGATTGGTGAACCAGGTACTGGTAAGACGGCCATCGTGGAGGGCTTGGCACAGCGTATAGTGCGTGGCGACGTGCCCGAAAACCTGAAAGACAAGCAGCTCTACTCTCTAGACATGGGTGCGCTGGTGGCTGGTGCCAAGTACAAGGGTGAGTTCGAGGAGCGCCTGAAGTCGGTCATCAACGAGGTGACGAAATCCGAGGGTCGCATCATCCTCTTCATCGACGAGATTCACACGCTGGTGGGTGCCGGTGGCGGCGAGGGTGCCATGGATGCCGCCAACATCCTGAAGCCGGCCCTGGCACGTGGCGAGCTGCGCTCTATCGGTGCCACCACGCTGAACGAGTACCAGAAGTATTTCGAGAAGGACAAGGCCTTGGAGCGCCGTTTCCAGACGGTGATGGTGGACGAACCCGACGAGCTCAGTGCCATCTCCATCCTGCGTGGACTGAAGGAGCGCTACGAGAACCACCACAAGGTGCGCATCCAGGACGATGCCTGCATCGCCGCCGTCCAACTGTCGGAGCGTTACATCTCTGAGCGTTTCCTGCCCGACAAGGCTATCGACCTGATGGATGAGGCTGCTGCCAAGCTGCGTATGGAGCGCGACAGCGTGCCCGAGGAACTCGACGAGATTACGCGCCGTTTGGCTCAGCTGGAGATAGAGCGCGAGGCCATTTCTAGAGAATCTAGAGATTCTAGAGAGTCTAGCCAATCTAGCAAACTAGAGCAACTCGACCGCGACATCGCTGAACTCAAAGAACAAGAGACCCAGTTCCGTGCCAAGTGGGAGGGCGAACGCCAGCTCATCAACAAGATTCAGCAGGACAAGCAGGAGATGGAGAATCTGCGTCTGGAGGCGGAGCGTGCCGAGCGCGAGGGCGACTACGGACGTGTAGCCGAGATACGCTACTCGAAGCTGAAGGCCCTCGAAGATGACATCAAGGCCATCCAACAACAACTGGCTACAGCCCAGAATGGCGACTCACTGGTTCGCGAAGAGGTCACCGCTGATGATATCGCTGAGGTCGTATCGCGCTGGACGGGTATTCCTGTGACGCGCATGATGCAGAGCGAACGCGAGAAGCTGTTGCACCTGGAGGAGGAACTGCACCACCGTGTCATCGGACAGGACGAAGCCATCAGCGCCGTATCTGATGCCGTGCGCCGTTCACGTGCCGGTCTGCAGGATCCCAAGCGACCCATTGCCTCGTTCATCTTCCTCGGCACCACTGGTGTGGGTAAGACGGAGCTGGCAAAGACGCTGGCGGAATACCTGTTCAACGACGAGACGATGATGACGCGTATCGACATGTCCGAGTATCAGGAGAAGCACACCGTCTCGCGACTCATCGGTGCCCCTCCGGGCTACGTGGGATACGACGAGGGTGGACAGCTGACGGAGGCCGTGCGCCGCAAGCCCTACTCGGTGCTGCTGTTCGACGAGATTGAGAAGGCACACCCCGACGTGTTCAACATCCTGCTGCAAGTCCTGGACGACGGCAGGCTGACAGACAACAAGGGACGCACCGCCAACTTCAAGAACACCATCATCATCATGACCAGCAACGCCACACGTGAACAACTGCGCATGACCATGCGTCCAGAGTTCCTGAACCGTATCGACGAGATCATCACCTTCCAGCCGCTGACGCAGGAGCAGATAGCCGACGTGGTACGCCTGCAGATGAAGCGCGTCACCGACATGCTGGAACCGCAGGGCATCCGTCTGGAGACCACCGATGCCGCCATCCGCTATCTGGCACAGGAGGGCTACGACCCCGACTTCGGTGCCCGTCCCGTCAAGCGTGCCATCCAGCAGCTGGTGCTCAACGACCTGTCGCGTAAGATTCTGGCCGACCAGGTGAACCGCGACAAGCCCATCATCATCGACGAGTTCGGCGACGGACTGGTGTTCCGAAACTAAACACAGAAAAAGGGATTCACTCCACACGAGGTGAACCCCTTTTTTTATATAAATATAGAACTGTAGCGCGTAACAAACCTTACTTTTTCCCGTTTTGAGACTCTTTTTCCTACTATGAGACTATTATTTCTAGAAAATATATTATTTTTGCAGATGAATTCAAACATACAATGCGTATGGATATAACACAAAAACAAAAAACCTAATAACAAGTAAATATGAAAAGACTATTATCAACAATCCTTGTGGTGATTTTCACACTGAGCATTACAGCTCAGGTATGGAATACCGACACCAAGATGTCGCCGTGGCTCCTTAACAAATACGAGCAGCAGCAGACAGCAGTGAGAGAAAACGGCGGGGCTTTGCGCGCGCAGGGACGTCCGGTAATCAACTATATACTGGCACTGGTGGAGAGCACCGATGGCGATGCTACCATCCAGCAGAAGGGTGGATTGGTGTGGCAGGATTTCGGTCACGGATTCTATGCAGCCTTCCTGCCCGTCGACAGTCTTGGTGCATTAGACCAATCGGCGAGTATTGTACGAATGGAAGCCAACGAGCTGAGTAACGTGCTCAACGACAATTCCAAAGAGATTCTCGGTGTCAACAAGGTCTGGAATGGTATCGAATTGCCCCAAGCGTTCAGAGGCAATGGCGTGCTGGCAGGAGTGATGGATATAGGCTTCGACTTTACGCATCCTTCTTTCCGCAATGAAGACGGCTCGTCGCGTGTCATCTGGTTCTGGGACCCGTTGGCGGAAAACGACAATCCTAAAGAGCTGGGCAGGACATACACCACCCCCGACGAGGTGCTGGCAGCAGAACATTCGTACAATGCTACGCAAGATAATCACGGCTCACATGTTCTTGGTTCTATAGCAGGTCGTGGCATTGACGGGAACTTTGCGGGAATGGCTCCCGAGGCCGACATCATAGGTGGTCATGTACCCATAGGGGATATACCACAAGATTTCTACAGTCGTCTGAATGATTACTTGATGAAAACTTTTTTGCCTGAAACCAATGGTCTCCCAATGGGTATTGTCAACGTAGAAATATCCAACGTGATAGAACTTGCCATGCTCTATAAGATTTTCAAGAAGGCCGACGATTTGAACAAGCCCTGTGTGGTGAATTGGAGTTTTGGTGCTCCTTCCAGTTTCTCGGCCGACTTTACCGCCTATGAGACTGTGCTCAACAGAATGTTGGGACCTGGACGAATCGTAGTAGCTTCGGCAGGCAATGACGGCGGCATGATGAAATACGTCAAGAAGGAGGCCGACAAGCCTATGGAACAACCGGTTTACTACAAGAGCGATACCAGAACCTATTATATGTTTATCAGGACCAAAATGGACAACCCGTTCTTCAAGATGGATATGGTCTTTGAGGATTTGGCCGACACCATCCACATCGACACTTATGACGCCATTATCAAGAACGCCTTCAATCAGGATTATGAAGCTTCAGTGGATATACCAAGATCAGAATGGGAAGATGAGTTTGAGGATGTGGAAGAGTATCCCTTCTCCGTCGCTGTCAAAACAACGAATTTTGCCGAAGGTTATGCCGGCTTTAATCTGATTGTCCATCCATCCGAAAAATATTCTCATTCAGAAAATATGGTCGGCAAGATCATCGTCAACAGTCCCGTTGAGTTGGAATTCTTGGGATCAAAAGACGCCAAGGGTGGCTATACAAGGTTCAGTAATGAAAATATTGAAAATTCACGAGGTTGTAATATAAAGACCATCAATCTCCCCGGCTCTTTGGAACGTATTGTCACCGTCGGTGCCATGCATCAATGTACGTCGTTTACCAATATCTTTGGTGAAGATGCTACCTACATTGCCCTGGGTAGTGAGGAAGGACATTTGAGCAGCTTTAGCTCCTGCGGTCCGACAATTGACAATCGCATAAAGCCTGACGTAGTGGCTCCCGGCCACAACGTCCTCTCGGTATACAACTCATTCTATGAGCCTGGTCCGGCTGAAAACGTCGAGAAGAAGATGGCTTATAAGGCCAATGCCTTCGATAAGGACTATGCCATATGGACCATGAGTGGCACGTCGATGTCAAGTCCTGTCGCCACAGGTGTCATCGCCTTGTGGCTCCAAGCCAACCCGAACCTTACCCCCGAGGACATCAAGGGCGTCATCGAGCGCACCAGTCATCAGCCTGAGCCCGAATTCTCCGGAACCGACAAGAACGTCTACTACGGCTGGGGAGAGATTGATGCCTACGCCGGACTACTCGACATCCTAGGACTGACGGGCATCAAGGAGATATCCCAGCACCAGCCCGCCGGACTGAAGTTCCGTCTCGAAGGCCGCACGCTACATATCGATGGCATCGACAGCTCCGAAACCGTCACCGTGTTCGACCTCAGCGGGCGCCCCGTGCTCCGCACAGAAACTTCCTCAGACGGTATTCTCTCCCTGCCTGAGCTCTCCGCAGGAGTCTATGCCGTACAGGTCGGCCACCGTGGTTCAACGCTCATTAGACTTGCACTTTGAACACCCCATCGCCCCACCGGATATAAAAAAAATGGGACCACCAAACACTTTGGCAGTCCCATTTTCACTTAAAACGGTCCGTATCCCATGCAACTGGTGGTTCCCAGTGCCGTCACGAAAGCCGTGAGTGCGGCTACTATCACCTTCACCACTACCTCAATCAATCGATTCTTCTTCATAACTCTCAATTATCAATTATCAATTAGCGAAGCGCTTAATCTCCGTCGCCCAGGTTCTCGTCACCAGAATCCGTGGGGTTCGTGGTTCCGGAATCCGTGCCGCCCGTTGTTCCGCCGTTCTCGTTGTCCTCGATGTCGCCGTCGTCCGTGCTGGTCACGCGCTTCACCTCCTTGCCGTCGCGGTCGTAGCAGGTGATGACGATAGCGGTGTTCTTCAGCTCGTC
>CACXTX010000044.1 GCA_902770635.1 uncultured Prevotellaceae bacterium
AGATAAGCGCATTGCGGTATTACTTTCAGGAGGTGTTGACTCCAGTGTAGTCCTTTACGAACTGGTACGTCAAGGACTTCAGCCCGACTGTTTCTATATCAAGATTGGTCCAGAGGAAGAAGAGGAATGGGATTGTTCCAGTGAGGAAGACCTGGAGATGGCCACAGCTGTCAGTCATAAGTATGGCTGTAAGTTGGAGGTCATCGATTGTCATAAGGAGTATTGGGACCAAGTTACCAAATACACCATGGATAAGGTTCGTGCCGGATTTACCCCGAATCCTGACGTGATGTGCAATCGTCTGATCAAGTTCGGTGCCTTTGACGAGAAACGAGGGCACGAATATGACCTCATAGCCACGGGGCACTACGCTCAAACGGAGGAAGAAGAAATCTCAGAAACCGTCAATGGTCAATTGTCAAATCGTAAATTGAAGTGGCTTTGCACCAGTCCCGACCCCATCAAGGACCAAACCGACTTTCTGGCCCAGATTTACGATTGGCAACTGAAGAAGGCCCTTTTTCCCATAGGTCACATGATGAAGGAAGAAGTGCGAGAGATTGCCGAACGTGAACACCTGGTGAATGCCAAGCGCAAGGACTCACAAGGCATCTGCTTCTTGGGGAAGATTAACTACAACGACTATATCAAACGGTACTTAGGTGAGCAGCCAGGCAATGTCATTGAGTTGGAAACAGGCAAGAAGATTGGGCAACATAAAGGTTTGTGGTTCCACACCATTGGGCAGCGCCATGGACTGGGATTCGGAGGTGGTCCTTGGTTCGTAGTTAAAAAGGATGTCAGCCATAATATATTATATGTATCCCATGGTTATGACCCTAAAACCGCCTACAAACAAGAGTTCCGCATTCACGATCTGCACTTGTTGACAGCCCCCATTGACGGCAACAACATCTGTTTTAAAATTCGACATACCCCCGAGTTCCATCATGCCCGCATTGAGCCCGAAGAAGATGGAATATATCGTATATCGTCAGATGCGCCCATTCATGGTGTAGCCCCTGGTCAGTTTTGCGTACTATACGACGACCAGCACCATCGATGTTATGGATCTGGTGAAATCACCATTTAGCAATACCATCAAGAAAGGAGCCTCGCCGTATATTTACAGCGGGGCTCCTTCGTTATGGATGTTTAAAAGGATTACTTGAAAAGCAGCGGAGCCATCTCCCGCAAGCTACGACGCCATGTTAGGAACTCATGAGCAGTGCCTTCACTGATGAATCCCGTAGCATTAAAGCCTGCAGCCTTCAGGGCTTCAACACTCTTATTGATGCCACCTGGATTTTCCTTAGAACCGCAACTCTCAAAGATGACCTTCACTGCCTTAGGGTCCTTGATGTCATCAGGCATGTAAGTACCACCACTCAACAGGCCCCAGTAGCCGAAGACTTCCGGACGACGCAGCGTGATGAGCTTGGTTTCCATACCACCCATGGACAAACCTGCCATCGCACGATTCCACTTGTCTGCTTTTGTCAGGAAATGACTATCAATATAAGGCACGAGTTCATCAACCAATACCGTTTCAAACTCCTTGGCAGTAAACTCACGGATCTTTCCAAACTTCACATCATTCGTCATTCCGTAGGTCATCACAATGATAAAGGGCTTGATCTTGCCTTCGGCAATGAGGTTGTCCATGATGATTCCAGCACATCCCTGACGGAACCAGCTTGTCTCGTTCTCACCCCATCCATGCTGCAGGTAAAGAACAGGGAAACGCTCCATTCCAGACGTGCCGTCGCCTACCCGTTGCCTTTGCTTAGCCTTGGCACCCTTGCCAGTGAAACTGCCATACGTCGGAGGTGTATATACCCATGCCGTTTTCACTTCACCGGTACTCTTTGAGGGGAACAGTACCTGACTGACATTGCCATGAGGAACATCGTTGCGGACCTGGTAGAAAGCCTCATCAGGAGCAGGAATCTCCATACCACTCTCCCAACGGCAAGAGCCAAAGAAGTTATGGGTTCCGGGATCATTGACCACAGCACCGTCAATGGTCAAGTGATAATAATGGAATCCTGGATCCTCAGGACGCTCCGTTGTACCTATCCAGAAACCATCCTTATCTTTACGCAATACCGTACCGCCACGTCCGCCTAAGCCAAGGCTTACAATAACAGACTTGGCATCAGGAGCATTCAGGCGGAAACGAACATAACCCTGGCTGTTTACCTGTGGATACTCCTGACCGGGCTGATTCCAATAGTTGGGTTTGAAATCGTCCTTGATGACAGCATTGTCAACAGCAGGATCGAAGTCACGAATCACGTAATATACAGGCTTGCGCTTGTAGTTCTCGTCAAAAGGCAGCGGATGATTGTTCACGCCCACCCACGAGTCACGGTCGCCCAGATTCCAGAAGGTCACACAATCTACCACATCCTTGTGTTTACGCAACACACGGAACACGCGATTATACTGGTCGTTCTGCAGTGCCTGCATATAGGGAGCCACGGGCTTCGCCTCACCACGAGAGAACTGCAGTTGTCCACCCATCTCCATATTCATGCGGATGTCGAGTTCAGTGACGTGAATATGCTTTACCAACTGAGAATACTTGGTAACAGCCGCGTCGATATCTTCCTCCGAAGGACCATAGACATTGTAATGGCCCTGCATACCGATACCATGAATGGGCACACCGGCATCCTGCATCTTCTTCACCATGTCATAGATGCGGTCACGCTTGCCAGGATCACACTCGTTATAGTCGTTATAGAACAGCAGGGCATTGGGATCTGCCTCGTGAGCAAACTCAAAAGCCTTGGCAATAAACTCATCACCACAGAGCTTGTAGTGACGACTCTCACGATAGGGATTTCCTGGTGTCCACTTGCCATCTACCATACGGCCGCGAGGATTGTCGCTAATGGCTTCGTTCACTACATCCCATGCATATACCACATCTTTATAGCGGTTTACAACAGTGTGGATGTGTTCACGTAGTCGCTTATAGAACACTTCTTTCTTGACAGGACGTCCTTTCTTGTCCTCGAACATCCAGTCGGCAAACTGCGAATGCCAGCACAGGCAGTGACCACGCATCTTGATGCCATTTTGACGACAGAAATTAGCAATCTTGTCAGCCTTCTCGAAGTCCCAGACACCCTCCTTAGGATGAAGCATGCCCGGCTTCATGTCATTTTCAGCCGTCACGCTGTTGAACTCTTGACGGGTCAGAGCCTGTTGATCCGCATCCGTCACATTACGCTGGTTTAAAGCGACACCAATCATAAAATAGTTTTTGTAAGCGTCCTTCAGTCCCATGTTAGGATTAGGGTCAACGGGAGCGCCCCATTGTGCCCAAATACTTGAGCTGCACATAGTCAGCATCAAGACAAGAACCATGTTTAAAGTCTTTTTCATAAATCCTATTTTTGTTGGTTATAAATTAGTTAATTAAGAATATCTTTTGTATTCCATTGTAATCACACGTCACCGTTGCCCTACCCTTTGTAATAGGACTGATGGTGGTCTTCACACCAGGCACACTTGACTTCACCTCCAACTGAGAGATATTCTGTGGAGCATATACCTGATAGTGGGTCAGGTCTGTATAGCCGTTTTGATTGGTAGTACGGATGGGAAGAGTAGGAACAGTCAGTTTCTTGCCGTCAGCCATGATGGTAATCTGCGGAACTGCGGGAACCACACAGGGCTTGTCGCTCTTTGAGAAGCCAATGCCGTGCAGGTCGAAGAGTCCCTCCGGACGCTGGGGCTGCAGACGACGACCCCATTGTGGACGATTGTCTTGCTTGGGTTGGATATCGGCACCTTCTGCCACCAAGTAGATAGCATGCTTTCCTGTCAACCCTTCCACGGCAGGAACAGCCACTTGGTACATCGTAGCATTACGTTTTGCCTCAGCAGGAATATTGACAACGGCAATCTCCTGTCCTTTCCACGGGTTGTCCAATAGTACATGAATCTTAAAGGCGCCATGTCCACCAGGGGTTAGATGGAGGTTCAGCGTTGCACCATCACCTTTCTGGATGCCATCGAAGGCTTTTAGGCCTTTAGTGTCTTGTGCCAGTCCACCAAAGCCAAAATACTTAAAGCCAACAATGCCCTTGTTGGTGATACCGGCAAGATCCATCGAGTTGTTCCATACGTCGAAGTTATCTTGCATCCACTCGTTGCTATTGGTACCACCAGCCATGAAGCAAGCCAAACCAGCAGAATAGTACTGATAAGGAGGCAGACCGAAGATTTGGAAGCCCTCGCTGGTCACCTCTGCACCTGTATATTCTTTGCCATTGGAGGCCTTGGCTGTCCATACATAATCCTTTGCATAGGGATCGTAAGCCGTGATTCTCACAACACCACCCTTGGCGACAGGTTTTTTGTCCCACGTAATCTTGACTGGAGCAACCATAGCCTGACGAGCATAGCCGAAGCCGCGGGGAGGACGATGATAGAACACATACCACTGGCCATTAATCTGTTGCAACGAACCATGTGTGTTATGACCTGCATTGGTGGTTATCAGCTGGGAACCATCCTCGTTCTCTACGACACCACGCGAGTCAACCAGAACACCACCCGAACGCCAAGGTCCCAGAGGGGTGTCACCAAAGGCATAGCGAAGAGCGCTGTTCGTGTTGTCCAAGCCATATTCCTTTCCACTATAGCCACTGAACACTACTACATACTTATTGCCCACTTGACGAATAGACGAAGCTTCAAAGAAATTGAAGTCCAGCGGATTCTGGTCTTTATAAAGTGCCTTATACACGCTGCCCTCCTTATCCAACAACTTGCCGTCACGACTGCTGGCAGGGATAAAAGGATCAATCAACTCCGTTCCCTCGCGCTTGGAATACATGGTTTTCTGGTCAAGTTCACAGGCTGTAGAGTGTTGGAATCCGTAGAACACATAGGCACGGAAGCCCTTGTCGAAGTCCTTGTCCTTCTTGTTGGTCACCGGTTCGATAAACACAGAGGGGTCGAAGTCAATCAGTGACCCATCGACACACTTCGTTCCGTCCGCAGTCAGGTTGACGGGTATAAAGGGGCCGTTGGGACGATCGGCCTTACAAACCATCGGCACACGCTGCCAGCCACGACTGTGAGGATAAAGCCAATAGGTTTTCTTACCAGTAGTCTTGTCAACCACCTCTACTAAGTCGGGAGCAAACATCGTATCCCACTGTCCGTTGACGAACCACGAGAAAATGGGTCCTTCGTCGCGCCATTGGCTAAGGTCTTCTACAGGAGCAGACCACATTCGTATATCATTACCACAATACTGGGTAAAATGTGTGTCGTGCGAACCAATGATGTAGGCTCGCATCTTGCCTGGATTGTCAGGGTCTTCAAACACACGGGGTTCACCATCGGGTACATGTTCCCACAACGGCAGGTAAGGGTTCTGTGCCATGGTTGTAGAAACAGCACACATGGTCAGTAGTTGAAAAATTAATCGTTTCATCTTCTTTTATCTTTATTAGTGTTATTATGATTATTTGGCAGAATTCATCATTTTTACCTGGGTCTTCACACGTTCATCGCCTTCTATCTTTCTCCCCATCTCACTGGCATTGGTCTCTATTGGACGAAGTGTAAAGTCTGGTGTATTATACGAGTCAAGCAACAGACGGTAATATTCCTTCGGATGACGTTGGGGCAACATAAATGGTTTCGTTACGTGCCCTACAGTATCCACCGAAGCAAAATAGAGGCGTGTATAACGGTTGTCATCACGACGACTGGTAAAAAGGAACCAGCGACTATTGGCTGACCACTGATGCAGACTCTCTGAGCGCAGACTGTTCACCTCGTCCAAAGGCCGTGTAGTACCTGTCTTCAGGTCAAGCAGCCATAAATCGGCTTCCGGATGCCATACTGAGAAATAGCCATAGTCTATTAAGGTGTACATCACAAAACGATCATCATAGCTGACACGTGGCCACGTCACACTCTTCTGCATCGCATCAGCATGAATAAGCGTATCGACTTTCTGTCCCATTTGTCCCGTACGTTCATCGAAAGCCACTCGGCAGAGGTTGTAACGCTGTTCCTTATAGTCTTTTGGATAGCTACGCTGTCTGGCTGTTGTAAAATACAACCATTTACCGTCTCCTGAGAAGGATGGGGTATTCTCTGACCATGCTGTTGTCATGGTTAGCGTGTCCTCCAATATCGTATGGGTCTCCGTATCATAGATAAAGATGTCGGAGGAATTATCATATACCTCTATCAATTTGGGATTAGCCAAATGGAACAACTGCGCAGTCTTGTTTGTCGAGAAAGCACAGTAGCGCCCACCTGGATGCCAACAGGGATAGACCATCGAGCCACCTAACGTATCGTTCCTGGCTTTCAGCAGTTCATCACGTCCCTTCCGATGAACAGCAGTAGCACCATGGGCACCACGGATATGATAAACATACTCATCGGGATTGGTGCGGTTGGATGTATGGCAATTGAGGCACTGACCAGGGACCTGACTACTCACTATCAAGGGAGACTCCTCAAAATTAGAAAGGCAACGCTGCCAAAGTCCCATCAGTCCATACATGGAATAGCCTGGAGCAATGCGACGATAGGTAACTCCCCATTCCCCTAAAGGCCATTGACTGACATAAATGTAGAAAGGACGATAACGTGTCCACTGGTCTTCTTTCCTGGCTGTCACCGTCACGGTCAGTTGACCGCCTTTGTTATCAGCCAACAACCGGTGCCACTCGTCGATGTCAAAATCAGTATCTTCTCCTTCAGCAGTCAGCACCGTTCCTTTTGCTCCCTTCACTTCTACACAAATCCAGTCAATGCTGTCGTTTGACATGGCAAAGTTCAAGGGAGCGATGTCCACAGGTACAGTCACGTCGATATAGTCAGGATAAATGGCAGGTAACCTATCCATCTCATGCACATCATGGGGCTTTGGTTGACATGCCACCATCAACTGCAGTAATGCCGTCAGGTATAATAACCAAATATTTTTCATTATTTTTCTTTCTGTATCATCCATTAGTAAAATACCCCATCAGGTATTTCTATATATGCTTGGCGCAAGCGTAAACAATTCGGATTCTTATCAATTAGCTCAGGGTGCTCTGCCATCTGAAGTGCTTCCCGAGCCCATGCATGATAGAAAGGAGCCCGCTCCAATATGGTCGCATATTTCACCACCAACTCATACTGTCCCGTGATAAGCCCCATCTCAGCGATTCGCTTTAAAGCCCGTCCACTGCTGTTGTAGTTTGAGAACGACACCAATGCATCGTGGGCTGCACGCTGTGACATATTAACCCACCCCAACTGCAAGTATAAATCACTCATGAGGAACGATGCAGTACAACTCGACAGAGAATGCCATGTGTCATGATAACACTGACGTAACTCACTCTCCCGGGAGCCATCTTGTTTCCACTCTGCCAACATCACCGCATACTGGCAAGCACGCGACTTCGGCGACTGTTTCCTGGCAGCCGTGAGCATACGATTCCAGAGGTGTAACCGCATCCAAAACTCATACTGCTGTTCCTCGGGAGTTCCTATCGTACTTATATTATCATTCACATAGTCAATGCCTACTATGAGTCGGCGTAACGGACGCTGTGAGTATGGAGCATACAACCAGATGGTACCAGTTAACAGCAACATCAGGACGACGAATCGCATCCCTCCAATGCCTACGGCTGTCTTACTCATCTTACTGTCTGGCAACAAGGTCCATGGTGCCAATAATGGCAACAACACGATGACAGGACCTGCCAACCACCAACCCAATAACAACAACCCCGCCACTGCCGGAAAGGCTATAATGCGACGCTGAGGTACCAACCACGAAAGTAACACCACTAGGATAATGGCTACTGGCAATGTCATCTGTACATTGATATCGAGTAATAAGATACCTAAGAATAAGGTTGGCACCATTGCCAACAGTTGCAACCATATTGGATAGGCCGTCTGTCGATAATATCGCCATAAGCGGCGCAGTGTTATCCACCAAAGCCATAGCATGATGAAGAAGAGCAATGCTGTCACAATGGATCCTAAAAGAATCAGATAATATGACTGTACGATAAACTCACCCAGATAGCGAGCCACTCCTCCTGGTTCCGACACACGCTGCCATAGATAGTCACTGCTACAAAGCCACAACTGCGACTCCTCGCGGACTGACATCAACCAAGGCTGTTTATAGCCCAGGAATACGAACACAGCCACGGCAACAGCAACATACAATGCAGGAATAAAGTATTTCTTCATTTGTATTTATCGGATAGTCACAGTCATCTTTTTCAAATCTTTATCCAACGAACTGGAACCGCAAAGCACCTCATAGGTACCTGGCTTCACTCGCATGGTATTCGTCTCCGCATCAAAGAACTCAAAACTATTACGCTCCAAATTCAATGTAGCTGTCTTGGTCTGACCAGCCTTGACGTCGACACGCTTGAAGGCACGCAGTGTCTTCAACGGTGCATCGGGGTCGGAAGGATTCTTGACATACACCTGTACTATTTCAGTAGCATCGCGTTTTCCTGTATTAGCGACCTCAACGGTTACCAAGCAGGAACCATCATCCCTCATTTCTAATTTCTCATTTCTCATTTCGAACGTCGTATAGCTCAGTCCGTAGCCAAAGGGGAACAGGGCATCGTTGAAATAACGATAGGTGCGACCCTTCATCGAGTAGTCCTCGTAATCAGGCAACTGGGCGTCATTCTTATAGAAGGTGACCGGCAACTTACCACAAGGATTATAGTCGCCAAACAACACGTCAGCCACAGCAGTTCCTCCCTCCTGACCCGGATACCAAGCCTGCACGATGGCATCACACGTCTCTGTCTCAGGCTCTAAGGCAATGGCCGAACCCGAACAGTTGACGAAGACAACCTGCTTACCTGCAGCCTTCAGTGCCTTCAAGAAGTCACGTTGTACTCGAGGCAGTTCAATGCTGGTACGGTCGCCACCCTTGAATCCGTCGATGTTGACAGGCATCTCCTCCCCTTCCAGACTGGGAGCTATACCACCCACAAAGACAACCTTATTGATTCCCTTCAACTGGGCAATGGTCTCCTGATAGTCGATAGGCAGTTCGCGGGCAATGTTGATTTTCATGCCTGCGCCCCATGTCTTCACGGTCTGGAAGCGCACCTCTATCTGGAATTTCTCGCCGGCATCGGCGTTCAGCACGGTACGAGTTGGCGTAGAGCGCCAGATGCGATGGAAAGCCTTGCGTTCTCCGTTGACCAATACTTCAAACTGACCAGTACCCTCTACGTTCAGCACATACTCGCCAGCCTCCTTGGGGGCAAAGGTCGTCTCATACTTGGCCGAAAAGTCTTCTATAGGCAGGTTGACAGCAAAGACATGCATACCATTAGTGGTCACTGCCAAAGGCTTGGTATAGTATTCGGTGGTAAAGGGTTTCCCCTCCATCTCGGTATTCGTCCAGAACGTTCCCTTCAGTCCCTTTTTCCCATCAGGAGCCACACACTCTGCAGCCATGTGGCACTCCAACACCTTATCGTAGGTCAGGTCACAGCTAGGGAAATATACCACCTTCTTCTGCTTGGCCTTGATGCCATCCAGAATGGTGACAGTTTTGTTGGGTGTACCATTATAGTTACCCCACATCATGGGCTCATTATCAGCATTAGGGCCGATAACGGCTATCTTCTCTGCGTTTTTTCTCAAAGGCAGGATATCGTTCTTGTTCTGCAACAGGACGATACTCTGTCGTGCCATTTCCAAAGAAACCTTGGCAGACTCCTTGGTACTCATGGCAGAATAGGGAATCTTCGACCATTCCACCAATGAAGGGTCGTCCATCTCGCCGAGGTCGAAGCGACCTTCCAACAGACGGATAACGTGTTTGTCAACCTCTGCTTCTGTAATCAGTCCGCGACGCACCGCCTCGGGGATGCTCTTATAGGCATAACCATAGCCGCACTCCACATCCGTACCGGCCAGTGTCGCCTTGGCTGATGCCGTAATGGGTGAAGAGGATGACTTATGGGAAGTGTAGAAGTCGCTGACTGCACCACAGTCACTCACCACCAGATATTTAAAGCCCCACTCGTCACGAAGAATCTGTTGCAGCAGACGATTCGAACCGCAACAGGGGTCGTCGTCCAGTCGTTGGTAGGCACACATCACCTCACGAACATTGCTTTTGGTAACCAGATGCTTGAAAGCCGGCATATACGTCTCCCAGAAGTCACGGACTGGGACATCGGTCAGGTTAGCAGTATGGCGGGTATATTCCGGACCGCTGTGTACGGCATAATGCTTGGCACAAGCCCACAACTTGCGGTACTTCGAGTTCTCTGGTCCCTGTAAGCCACGCACCACGGCATCTCCCATCACGGAGGTCAGATAAGGATCCTCTCCGTAGGTCTCCTGTCCCCTGCCCCATCGTGGGTCACGGAAGATGTTGACATTCGGGGTCCATACTGACAGGCTACGCATCTTCATATCTTCCCCTCCAAGATCATACAGCCGATGGTTGTACTGTGCACGAAACTCCGTAGAGGCTATATCAAAACACTTGTACAGCAGGTCGGGATTGAACGACGCAGCCATTGCCACAGGTTCTGGGAACACCGTGACATTTCCCATGTTGGCAGCACCATGCAGCGCCTCGCTCCACCAGAAAAACTTCTTAATACCTAAACGGGGAATGGCAGGACTCTCGTCCAGCATCAACTGAGCTTTCTCTTCCAAAGTCAAGCGTGAACACAAATCAACCGCACGCTCATGCGCTGACAAACTCGGGTTCTGGTAAGGAAACTGCTGCGCCATCATGGTCATACCAACCATCAGGCAGCAGATGGCAAAAACCGTTCTCTTCATTCTCAATTCTCAATTATCAACTATCAATTAGCGAATGCGTTTTACAGGTGATTCTTCGCCGAATAAATATTGAGGAGCATAGCCTCCATAATCGACTACCACTTTCTCAAAGACAATACCAGGATGCTTGGGAGCAATGGTCAACTCATGGACATCCCCTTTACCAACAGGCAATTCTACTACTTTCTCAACCACACGACGGGCCACAGCGGGATAGAACTCAGAATACATATAAGGCTGACGATCCACCAGCGTCTTGTTGAAGTTGACGGTCTGAGGTTCTGAGCCGTCCAAGGTTACGGTGTATTCAAAGCCACCCACATTGAGGAAGTCAAGCGTTGACTTCACGATGATATGGACAGCAACCGTTCCCTTTTCACTTTTCCGCTCGACCTTTGGTCGCTTTGTACCTTGGTCAAAGACTGTTCCCTTTTCACTTCTAAAGCGATAAGTCAGACTGGCCCCATCAACAGGCTCCGTATAAGGAGTCAACGCCACCGCACTACGGGTACGACCATAGTCGGGATAGATGCTCCACTGAGTTCCGGCAGGAGCTTTGGCTTCGAAATAATGCTCCGCCTCCATAGCTACATAGCCCTGTGAGGGAGCAAAGACATAACCGCCAGCTTGAACGTCACTTACACGTTTCACCTCCGGCATGCGGTCGGCAGGGAAGTCGTCGTTCCACGAAGTATAGCCGATGTGCTTCTGCGTCATCATGCCATCCCACTTACCATTCGCCATTACCTTATTATAATAGTTACAGAGTTGGGCATCACGCTCAAAACACTGTGCCACCTTGTCTGCCCACAGATTGGCGTCTGGGTTGTTGGCATCCGCCAAAACCTTGTTCATAGCCTGGGCGTAGTACATGTCATACAGGTTAGCCATTGCCTGAACGGGAAAGAGTATTGACTGCCGATAGGCATCACGAGCCTCTTCGGGAATGTCGGCAAACAGACGGAGTGCCTGGCGCTCCAGCCGTGCATAGTCATTTGCCACCTTGCGCCATTCTCCCGTAGCTACATTGTAAGTCTGTGCATCCAGCATTTCCGGGGTTACACGAGCCATATACTGGCAGTTACGGTTATAGATAGAGGCAGCTTCTTTTGCCATTGAACATTGACCATTGACCATTGAACATTGACCAAACATACTCTGGAAGAAACGTTGAGTATGGTCTGTAACCGTTTGCTGGGTATATTCCTTAGGATTCCATGCCATATCCATAAACAGCTGGATAGGATACTCCATCGGCTTCAAGTCACCCACATTCAGAATCCACATTCGCTGGATGCCATAGTCATAGGCCAACGAAAGCTGTTCGAACATCTGCTGCGTCTGCGTCACATTAATCCACTTGGTATTACGCGGAGCACCTACATAATCCACATGATAGTACAATCCCCATCCTCCAGGATGCTTACGTTCCTGTGCACTAGGCACACGGCGCACATTGCCCCAGTTGTCGTCACACAACAGCATGATGACATCATCAGGCACGCGCATACCTTTATCATAATAGTCTAATACCTCTTTATATAAGGCCCACACCTGGGTCGTCTTGTTGGCAGGCTTCTTGGTCACCTGCTTGATTATCTTACGCTGGTTCTCCACGATGCGTTGCAACAGCTTGGTATCAGCGTCCTCGCTCATGGCCTCGTCGCCATCGCCACGCATTCCGATGGTCACCATATCCTCAGTGCCCTTCATGCGCTCGATGCCCTCACGGAAGAACTGGTCCAGTTTCTGCTGGTTCTTCTGGTAGTTCCAGGGGCCCCACTCGCCACGCTTACGCGCATACTCCTGATGGTTGCGAGCCATCGGCTCATGATGTGAGGTACCCATGATGACACCCATCTCGTCAGCCGTCTTCGAGTTCTCAGGGTCGTCAGCATAGAAAGCCCAGCCCCACATGGCAGGCCACAGCATATTGCCCTTCAGGCGCAGGATGAGCTCGAACACCTTGGCATAGAAACGGTGGTCGCCATATCCCGTACCGAATGTATTCTTCACCCATGAGGTCAGACAGGGTGCCTCATCGTTAAGGAACAAGCCACGGAACTCCACAGCAGGCTCTCCGTCGGTATATTGTCCTGGCAAGATACCTACATAGTCACGCTTGGTCACAGGCACATCCATCCACCAGTACCAGGGCGACACGCCCATCTGGCGACTCAGTTCGTAGATGCCAAAGACCGTACCACGACGGTCACTACCGGCAATGACTACCTGTCCGTCGATGGTGGTGAGGATGAACTTCTCGCGCTTACCCTTCAGGTCTGCCAACTTACCGTTCTTCACCCATTGGTCCACCTTTTTGTTAAAGCCTATAGTTCCAACAAGAATAGTAGGCTGATTACTCTTCATGGGAGCAAATCCCATCACTCGTTCAAAGTCCTGTTGCAGACTGGCAACAGCTATCTGCACAGCCTTAGGCTCCTGTGCATCAAAGCCAATGGTTGCACCCTTTAGAGCCACAGCGCCATTCTGCTCGGTGAAAGTCACGAAGCCGTCGGCGGCGTTCATGGGAAGAATAGCCAAGAACGTCACCAAAGCCAAAAGAATTGTCTTAACACGCATCATTTCTCATTTTCATTTCTCATTTCTCACTTCTCATTTCTCATTTTTAAAGAGTTTCGGCACGAACTCTTTAAGTCCCCGACGCCAAGTGAGGAACTCATGACCGGTACCCTCAGAAACTGACGAATCGACCTTGATGCCAAGTTGACGCAAGCTATCGACAATAGGCTGGCTCTTGATGAAGTCCTCGGAACCCCAGTTCATGTAGAAGTAATGAATCTTCTTGTTGAAGGCGGCAGCATCGGCAAAGACACCATTATAGGCGGTCTTCACGTCGAGTCCGAAGATGGCACCGCTGAACGTACCCATCCATGCAAACTTATCGAGGTTCTGCAATACGACATCAAAGGTCTGATGACCACCCCACGACAGACCTGCCATAGCACGGTTCTCACGATCGGCCTTGGTGCGGAAGTTGGCATCGATATAGGGAATGAGGTCGTTCAACAGAACGGGATAGAACGAAGCACCGTAATCACTGCGTCCCTGCTCGTTAGAAGCTCCACTGGCGAAGTTGAAGGGCTGTTTGATGTCACCGCTCTCCATCACGACAATCATCGGAACGGCCTCACCTTTGGCAATGGCATTGTCCATGATATGCTGCATCTTACCCTGCAACATCCAACTGGTCTCACCCTCACCCATACCGTGTTGCAGATAGAGCACAGGATACCTCTTCTTGCCCTTCTCGTACTCAGCAGGCGTATAGACCAAAGCATGACGCCATTCACCAAACTTGGAGTTGGGGCTATGGTAGTAGATGCTACGCACCTGACCATGAGGAATGCCTGCTTGCGGACGATAATAGTCGCCCTCTGGTCCTTCGGGAACCTCTAGACCTCCAGCCTCGCGGTTGCAGCCAAAATAGGTCTCACTGGCTGGGTCGATAAAGTTCACACCATCAATATTCATGAAATAATAGTGGAAGCCTACGGGCAGCGGATCAGAGACAGCCATGAAGTTACCCTTACCGTCGGGCTGCATATCGTATTTCTTGCCACAGATATCAACAATGACCTTACGGGCCTGTGGTGCCTGAATGCGGAAATAGGCACGACGCTCTTTGTCAATCTTCGGGAACTCGTTGCCAGGAATGGCATTCTCTACTGTCACAGCATCGGCAGGAACCTCAATCTTCTTAGGCATCTCGATATAAGGGCGCTTAGGCTCATAGCCCAGATGACGAGCCACAGCCTCTGCATAGCGACAACCCAGTTCGCGATAACCGGCAGCATCAAAATGCAGACGGTCGGGACCGTTCGTACAACCATCCGACGAGATAATCTGGGCAGTATGCAGCGTATTGGGCAGTTCGTCAATCTGCTTCTTACAACCGATGCAGACACCCTTACCGTCAGCCTGCACGATGTTTCCTGCATAGAGGTTCACCTCCTCGGGCTTCAGTTGCAGCTCACTGCACAGGTTGTCGTAAACCTGCTTCACCATACCAGCCCACTTGGGGTCGCCAGTGTTCGTCTCGCCCTGATGCATCAAGATACCCTTGATGACACCATCCTTCTGTGCCTTCTTGGCCAGTTCAACCATTCGCTTGTAGGGGTTGTTGTCGTAGGCGGCCAGCATACCCTTCATCCAGCCTGGAGCTTTCTTCTCGGCATACTCCTTGATACTGTCGGGCAGGAATCCCTTGATATCGATACCACCGATGGCGACATGAATCACGCCAATCTTGATGTTCTCTGGCAACGACTCTATCATCGTGCGACCAAACCAGTCTGCAGGAGTCAGACCCGTTCCAGGACGGCACAGAGGAGGCACCGCTTCACACCACTCTCCCTTCTTACGTCCCTGTTCCGGGAAATCCACCGCAGGCATCAACAGAAAGCGTGGACCAGGACTCTTCATATCCTGCGCCTCTGGTTTGGCAGCTCCTTCCATGTTCGACTGTCCGAAACACAGGAAAATATAAAAGTTAGGATCTACTGCTGCATGGGCCATTGCAAAGGGCAAGGCCGTCAGCACGAAAGTCAATAGGAAAAACTTTTTCATTGTCGTGTATCTATTTATAGTTAGTTCATCTAATTCAGATTGCAAAGATAATGATCTTTCGTCACATTAGGCTTCCCCATTGTTTCACATACTTTTCTGTTTGTAACAAAGCCAATATAATACACAAAAAGGCCCGGCATGATGTGCCGAGCCTTTCCGTGTTAACTACCGATAAGGTTTATTGCTTAACAACCTTCTTCACCTCGTTGCCCTGCTTGCGAATCAGCAGTCCCTTGGTTTCAGGGCTGACCTCTCGACCCTGCAGGTCGAAATAGCGAACGGTGTTGTCGGTGGTAATCTTCGTGCTGATGCTCTGGATGCCCGTAGTGCCGAATGTCAACGTCTTCTCCTCGCTCCAACCAGAATACTGACCATTCTCACCGATGGCGCGCAGACGATAGCTATAAATCTTGCCGGCATCCATGTTGCTGAATGTGTAGCTGTTCGTGTTCGACTGATAAGTATCCGTCGAGACAGCACGACGGGAAACCTGCGAAGCTGGAGTACCAATGAGATCTAACTGCTCAGCAGTCCAGTGACCTTGATAGATAGCCAGATAGTTCAAGTACATCAGAGCATCAGGTAGGAAATATAAAGCATAATAATCGGCATTAACAGTTCCAAAATGGAACAATAACGTCTCTTTGCCTTTCACCTTAAGGTCCTGAACATCGGCAAGTGAAGCTGGCTTGTTTTCGTTAAAAGACAAAAAATAGAAATTACCAGAGATGTCAGTTCCACCAGACTCAGCCCCTACGACTACGGTAATCTCTGCCGAAGAAGGCATCTTCCATCCTGGTGTTAGCAAGTAGCCCTGTGATTCTATTGCCAATTTCTTTGGCGAAGTGAAAAGATTTTTTCCTTGCCAGTTTTCCATGCCATAATCCTTGAGCGATCCACTAATGTCTTTAAGACCTCTCGTCGCACTATAGCATTTATCGAAGGTCGTTTCAAAATCAGCCTTCTTGTCCTTTGCAGTCACCTCCAACTCATATCCGGTAGCCCCACTGACAGCGTCCCATGTCACTGTTACGGAGTTTCCTTCAGCCTGTTCCGTAGCTTTGGCAATCTCCGGAACAGACAGTTCCTGATCACCAACCACAAATGATACAGTCATCGCATTCGTATCTTCTGTGATATGGCTGATGGGCATATTCATCAGCTTTTTCCCATCCGTATTTGCTTGATAGAGCGTAGCCGCTGGAGTCGTATTATTGCCTAATATAGTATTACCAGTAACGCCTGGCCAGGGATCACCTGCCTGACTTCTTAATGAATAAGCATTAAAGTCATTATCCGCAGGAATAATCGTCAGATGCTGATGATCTTGCTTATTACTGTTTATTTTATTACTAGTCCAAAGATTCGAATCATAGTCAACATGAAGGATGAGCAGTCCGTGACCAGGCAGCTTCTTGTCAAAACCAACAGGCTGACGGTTCTCCAACAAGTAATATTCACCTTTGATTCCCTGACTTCGTGTCGCCTTGTTGTATATCACGTATGCCTTGGAGCCCTTCTCTGTCAAAGGACGCATATTCTCTATCTGTTTCAAACTACTAATCTCCTCCGGTTCCTTCCATCCAGCAAACCAACGCTCGTAGGATGTATAACCAGCAGGAGTGCATGAATCGTCAAGGTATGAGCCACCACTCATGACATCCCAGTCACTCATTCCATAGAGAATTTGTCCATCCGTATCATACATATCATGCAGTCCCAAACAATGGGAGAACTCGTGGCAAGCCGTTCCAATGCCATCCAGATACGCCGTTTTATCCCCGCCATCGCCTCTCAGTTCTGCAGCACAGCCATAGGTATAAATCCTTATATTTTTCCCATTAATTTTAAAGCTACGACTGTAATCTCCCGACAATACCCATTCATGAGGCCATATCGTCTCTGGCGCAGCTCCCTGTGCCTCAGCATAGCCGGCATAGATGACAAATACCTGATCCACTTCACCGTCATTATCCCAGTCGTATTTCGTAAAGTCGGTTCCGGCTTTATATGCAGCATCCACAGCCTCTGCTACCATTGCCTGAGGCAAGGTATCATTCTGTTCTACACCATCCTTATCTGTATAGTGTTTTCCATAATAAGCCATATTATGTTCAGTGGTAAAGGGACCCACCACGTCAAAGTTGATTTCCAGCTTGTCCTCGCTCTGTGCCAAGAAATAGTCACGTACAGAGCCTGCCATACCATTCTCGTTATAGCCCACCTCGTTGAAGAATCGGGTAAACGTCTGTTTGGGCGAAGGAGTCACAAAAGACTTGTCTGGAAATTGCACCAGGATAACCAGACCATTCTGCTTACCCGTAGTGTTCTTTGAGGGTGTTCCAATTCTACGTGCGGCTCTGCCACCAACATCCAGCCGTTCCGCTCTTCTTGCCGCCCACGTCTGAGCAACCTCCTCATTGCTCATCTTGCGCAATCGACCATTAACAACCTGACACGCATTACCTGTTGCATCCACATAGTAAGAGAAGTGCTCATCGCCTTTCAGCGACAACTCCACGGCAGTTCCGTCTTTCAACGTCACCTTCTTCTTCAGTCCCGGCTTGGCAGGTACAGCCATCATGGTTACTGTCACCAGCATTAGGACAGTCATGGTTATTAATAGTCTTTTCATATGGATAAAATAATTAATTCCCAAATAGTTCTTTTTCACTAGTCTCGCTGCAAAGATACGAATAAGCGAGAAGAATGCAAAATAAATTAGTATTTATTATCATTCTCGAGCGAAAGTATCTTCGACGTAAGTCAAAGACGAATAAGTGAGCGAAATACAAAAGGAAAACTTGTTTTTCTTTTTATTTCCGAGCGTGAGTATCTTCGACAAGGAACTCAGTCCCTCACAATCCAGTTCTCTAATCTTATTCCATTGAATTTTTCGAAATGCTTAGTGTTGTCTGTCACGCATACAAAATCATAGACTATTGAAGTACAGCCTATCAACAAATCGAAGTTGTCATCGCAAGGTGTTCCCGCAAGTCTAAGTCTGATTTTCTCCTTCGCAGCAAAGTTAACAGCATCTGCCATAGGTAAAATTCTGATGGCATTAAGAAATCTGTTTAGCTCTGCAGACTTATCGACTCCCTCTTTTTGCAGCAACAATTCTACTCCGAATTTCAACTCCAGTTCGGTAACCTCTGAGATATAGCAGTTGTCCCATCCAACTCTATCTATGTATTTATCTATGTTATATCTTCCGCGCAGATAAAAAGCACAGATATTTGTGTCTAAAACATAACCAGCCGCTTTCATAGCTCAACTATTTCCTGATTGAATGTGCGCTCAGCTCTGAGAGTCTCTATAAACTCTTCGTCGGTCATACCGTCGTTCCCCCAGATGCCATAGAACTCGCTGGCAGAAATTTTTTTCCGCTTACCTGAGCTTTTGAGTGACTGTGTCAGCATCGTTATGAGATCTATCTTAGAGTTGTTGTCCAGATACTTCAGACTGTTCCACCTGCTCTCCAGTCTTGACCTTAGCATTGTTGTTGTCATAGTTCTAACGTTTATCCATTTCTCGTTGCAAAGATACGAATAAGTGAGCGAAATACAAAAGGAAAACTTGTTTTTCTTTTTATTTCCGAGCGTGAGTATCTTCGACAAGAGGTCAAAGATACAAATAAGCGAGAAGAATGCAAAATAAATACCAATTTATTTTCATTCTCGAGCGAAAGTATCTTCGACGTAAGTCAGAGATACAAAAGGCATCGTTAAACTACTGTGTCTTATTTCAGTCCGTCCCTACGGACTAAGAGTCCGCTCGGGTCGGACTGCGAGTCCGAAGCCTTCGGACTGATTGCCACTATTATAACCCAAGGTTGTTCCATCATAACCTTGGGTTATTTTCCGTTAAGCGTTCCTTATTGAATGATAAGCGTTCCTTATTGGCATCAGAAAAAAGTTTTTTTAAAATGTCCCTCACATCCTCCCGTTTTTGCCCGGGAACCCATTATACAAAGGGGTTAAGTCACGGGAGGGAGACTCGGTTCTCACTCCCGTCTCCCTCCCTTTTTTGGTGGTGTCACTCACCTTATTTATTTTATAGCAGAATTTGTGCAAAAATGGAGTGTTAAAACGTAGGATTTTGGAGGAAAAACTTGCAAACCGCTAATTTTTTTTGTATCTTTGCAACTGGAAAACTGGGATCATGGAAAACACAAGAAAAACACCATGAAAAACCAGCCGTAAACTATAAATTATTAATTTTCGATTTTCAAAACTAACTATGGAAGAAAAATCCTTAGTGGTGGTTGAACAGCCCCAAAATGTTCAAACAGAGAGTGTGCTTATCATTGAGCAGTTCCTTAACGACAACTATCGTTTGCGACGCAACATGCTGAGCGGAAAGGTCGAATTCAAGAGCCGAGCTGAACTTTCAGCCGATTATCGTCCGCTGACACAGGAGGCCCTGAACAGCATCATTATCCGGGCCCTTCGCGAAGGACTGGACGAGGAGTGCAACCCCAAGGCTGACATCACCATGTATGTCAACTCTGAGGAGGTGCGCATGTACAACCCCGTTTTGGCTTTCCTGAACGACCTGCCCCAATGGGACGGACAGAACCATGTAGCCAAGCTCTTCTCGCGTCTGCCTGGCCTCAGCACGGAACAGCTCGCCTTCTTAGCCGTCTGGCTACGATCTACGGTGGCTCATTGGTTACAGATGGACACCATGCACGGCAACGAGGTGGTGCCCGTGCTGATTGGTGCTCAAGGGTGTGGCAAGACCACCTTCTTGCGCCGACTGCTGCCTTGTCAGCTTCGTGAGTACTATCTGGATCACCTGAACCTATCGAACAAGTTCGACAAGGAGATGGCGCTGACGAACAACCTGCTGGTGAACCTCGACGAACTGGAAGCCATCCGACCTAGTCAGCATGCGGCATTGAAGCAGACCCTGTCTAAAAACAAGGTGAACGGACGACCCATTTTCGGCAAGGCTCAGGACGACCGTCCCCGCTATGCGTCGTTTGTCTCGACTACCAACAATCCGCATCCGCTAACAGATGCAACGGGCAGTCGTCGCTACATCTGCATTTCCATTCCCAAAGGTCAGCTGATAGACAATACAGGCGACATTGACTACGAGCAGTTGTATGCCCAGGTGTTGTACGAAATACGTGAGTTGAATGCTCCCTATTGGTTCAACAACGAGGAGGTTACTCGTATTCAGCAGCTTAACCTCGCCTACATGCAACAGAAGGACATTGCAGAGATGGTGAAAGTCTGCTTTCGCAAGCCCAAGGAGGGTGAGAAGGTGAAGTCGATGAGCACTACGGAGATGCTGGAGATTATCCGTAATGCATACCCCAACGTGGCTGTTACTACAAAGGCGAAAGTAGAGCTGGGACGAGCACTTGTCAGTCTCGACTACGAGCGCAAAGAACATAGCCATGTGGCTTACTACAAAGCCGTTCCAATACAGGCTGCGTGAGGATAAGGGAGTGAAAACGGGAGGGAGACGGGAGGGATATTCGTTTCCCCTCCCGTTCCTCAACCCCTTTGTACAAAGGGCTTCCGAGCAAAAACGGGAGGAAGGGAGGGAGATTTTGAATGTCTTATCCTAGAAAAAGTTGACTCATAAAAAGTCAAGAAAATGAAGTATTATCGAACAGAAAAGCAAAGACTGTATTACGAGAAGGTGATTTCT
>CACXTX010000045.1 GCA_902770635.1 uncultured Prevotellaceae bacterium
CTGCAACAGCTACGAACATAAATACTAATTTTTTCATTTTTTCTAAGCTTTTTAAATCTGTAAAACAATCATTTGTTTATTAAAACGCTGCAAAGTTAGACATTTTTTTAATACGTTGTATCATTTTTTGCGTTTTTTTTTGAGGCAATTTTGTAACTTTTTTGCAAACGACTAAAAATCAGACACTTACGAAATGTTAAAATTCGTGGAAAAATTACACTAAACTGAATATTTGCAAAAAAGAGGGTTTTTTACGATAAAAATGAGTACCTTTGCCTCGACAAAGAATACACATTATTATATATATATGATAGCTTCTTCAGAATTTCAAGGCAAACGAGCCAAATATTTCACGCTAGGATGTAAGTTGAACTTCTCTGAAACCTCTACATTTGGAAAAATGTTAAGCGAGATGGGAGTGCAAACAGCAGAAAAGGGTGAGCCGGCAGACATCTGTCTGATAAACACGTGTTCGGTGACAGAGGTGGCTGACCATAAATGTCGTCAGGCCATTCATCGGCTGGTGCGTGAGAATCCGGACGCCTTTGTGGTGGTGACGGGTTGTTACGCACAGCTGGAGCCGGAGAAGGTGAGCAAGATAGACGGTGTGGATTTGGTGCTGGGATCTAATGAGAAAGCTGATTTGGTGCAGTTTCTTTCTGAAGAATGGGCCAAAGGCTCAACGCATCAGCATTTCTCTGTGAAGACCAAGGACATCAAGACCTTTGCACCCAGTTGCTCCCGTGGTAATCGTACCCGTTATTTCCTGAAGGTTCAGGACGGGTGCGACTACTTCTGTACCTATTGCACCATTCCCTATGCTCGCGGCTTTAGCCGTAATCCCAGTATCGCCTCGTTGGTAGCCCAGGCTGAGGAAGCTGTAAGTGAGGGTGGTAAGGAAATTGTGCTGACGGGTGTGAATATTGGCGATTTCGGGAAGACAACAGGTGAGAGCTTTTTGGATTTGGTGAAGGCCTTGGATGCCGTAGAGGGTGTTCAGCGCTATCGTATCAGCAGTCTTGAACCCGACTTGCTAAGCGATGAGCTGATAGACTATTGTGCCAAAAGCCGTGCCTTCATGCCTCACTATCATATTCCGTTGCAGAGTGGTAGCGATACGGTGCTGAAGCTGATGCACCGTCACTACGACCGTCAGTTGTTTGCTGACAAGATACAGCGTATCAAGGAGGTGATGCCCGATGCCTTTATCGGGGTTGATGTGATGGTTGGTTGCAGGGGAGAGACACCCGAGTGTTTCGAGGAGACTTACGAATTCCTGGATGCGTTGGATGTTACGCAACTGCATGTCTTCCCGTATTCCGAGCGCCCTGGAACCTCGGCGTTGAAAATTCCCTATGTGGTGAGCGATGCCGACAAACGGGAACGTAGCCGCAGGTTGTTGGAATTGTCAGACCAGAAAACACAGGCTTTTTATCAGCAATATATCGGTCATGAGGCAGAAGTCCTGTTTGAGAAAGCCCCTCGTGGCAAGTCGATGCACGGGTTCACCAAAAACTATATCCGTGTGGAACTGCCTGCAGTCGAGGCTCGTGAGGAATATGACAATCATTTAATGACTGTACGACTTGGTGAATGGAATCACGATAAGACGGCGCTTAAAGTTACGTTGAAGAATGGATAAGGTAGCAATTGTCATATTGAACTGGAACGGAGCTAAGATGCTGACCCAGTATCTGCCCACCGTTTTGAATTACTCGCGTGACGAGGCTGTAGTGTATGTGGCTGACAATGCCTCTACGGATCAGTCTATGGATTTGTTGCAGCGTGAGTTTCCTGAGTGCAAGACTATCTTGCTGGAAAAGAACTGGGGTTTTGCCGAAGGCTATAACAAGGCACTGGCACAGATTGATGCCGAATATTATCTGTTGCTGAATTCGGATATAGAAGTGACGCACCATTGGCTGACACCCCTGATCGAGTTTATGGATGTCCATGAGGAAGTGGCTGCTTGTCAGCCTAAGTTGTTGTCCATATACGATAGAGACTGTTTTGAATATGCCGGAGCCTGTGGAGGTTTTCTGGACCGTTATGGATATCCTTTCTGTCGTGGTCGTATCTTTGAAACGGTAGAACGTGACAATGGGCAATACGACTATCCGCAGGAGATTCTGTGGGCTACGGGAGCCGCATTGATGATACGCGCCAAGGACTATTGGGAAGCTGGCGGACTGGACGGGCGCTTCTTTGCCCATAATGAGGAGATTGACCTCTGTTGGCGACTGCGTATCCGGGGCCGTAAGCTCTATTGTCTGCCTGAGAGTTATGTCTATCATGTCGGAGGCGGAACATTGCCCAAGTCGAATCCTATGAAGACCTTCCTTAATTTCCGCAACAACCTGACCATGCTCTACAAGTGTCTGCCCGAATCAGAACTGCGTCATGTGATGTGTGTCCGCTGGTTCCTGGATTATCTGGCTGCATGGGAAATGTTGATTCTTAAACGTAACTGGGGTGACTTCAAGGCTATCTTCAAGGCGCGTCATGCCTTTGCTCAATGGAAAAAAGATTTTGAGGCAGACCGAAAGACTATCCAACAGGGGCGTGTGACGGAACAGATTCCTGAACGACGTCGATTCTCGTTGCTCTGGCAGTATTATGCAAAAGGACGCAAATACTATTCTGATTTGAAATAAATGTTAGCAAAAAGACTAAAAAACAAAATAAATGTTGCAAAGTCTTGGCGTTTTGCTTACTTATTTGTATCTTTGCAGGCATATTTTCAAAGTTAACCCCTTGTCGGGGCTTCGTGTAAGCACTGAGTGGACTGACAAGACGACGGCTCTCGGGTAGGGCTGGCATAGTACGCAAGGGATATGTATAACAATTAAAAAAACAAATTTGCAATTATGGCAGAAATGAATTTTGGTGGCGTAATTGAGACTGTAGTCACCAGCAAAGAGTTCTCACTCGAAAAAGCACGTGAAGTATTAAAGGATGAGGTAATCGCCGTTATCGGTTATGGTGTTCAAGGTCCTGGACAGGCCTGCAACCTGCGCGACAATGGTTTTAACGTGATTGTCGGTCAGCGTCAGGGTAAGACCTATGACAAGGCTGTGGCTGATGGTTGGGTTCCTGGTAAGACGCTGTTCTCTATCGAAGAGGCAGCCGAGAAAGGCACTATCCTCTGCATGTTGCTCTCTGATGCTGGTCAGATGCAGCAGTGGCCCACCATTAAGCAATATCTGAAGCCCGGTAAGACTTTGTACTACAGCCACGGTTTTGCTATCAACTGGAGCGACCGCACAGGTGTTGTTCCTCCCAAGGATGTCGATGTTATCATGGTTGCTCCTAAGGGTTCTGGTACTTCACTCCGCACGATGTTCTGCGAGGGTCGTGGTCTGAACTGTTCATATGCTGTTTATCAGGATGCTACAGGCAAGGCTAAGGAGAAGACACTGGCTTTCGGTATCGGTATTGGTGCCGGTTATATGTTCGAGACGACCTTCCAGCGTGAGGCAACCTCTGACCTGACTGGTGAGCGTGGCTCGCTGATGGGTGCTATTCAGGGGCTGCTGCTTGCTCAGTACGAAGTGCTGCGTGAGAACGGACACTCTCCCTCGGAGGCTTTCAACGAGACTGTTGAGGAGCTGACCCAGAGCCTTGGCCCGTTGTTCGGTGCAAAGGGAATGGACTGGATGTATGCTAACTGTTCTACGACTGCTCAGCGTGGTGCTCTCGACTGGGCTCCCCGTTTCCACGACGCTATCAAGCCAGTGATGGAGTGGCTGTACTACTCTGTAAAGACAGGTAACGAGGCACAGATCACTATCGACGCCAACTCTAAGCCTGACTATCGTGCAGGTCTGGAGAAGGAACTGGAGGCTATGCGCAACCAGGAGATGTGGCGTGCCGGCGAGACTGTTCGCAAGTTGCGTCCTGAGTATCAGGAAGACTAAAATTTAATTAATAATTAGAAATTAGTAATTATGATTTGTCATCCGGCAGATCTTGAAAAGATAACCCGCCTCGTGTGTAATATTGCCCGCGAGGCGGGTTCTTATATTAATAAGGAACGCGCGAGCTTTTCTTTGGAAAAGGTGGAGCGCAAACATGCCCACGACTATGTGTCGTATGTCGACAAAGGTTCAGAGAAGATGATTGTCAGCAGACTTCGGGAAATCATGCCCGAAGCTGGTTTTATCACGGAGGAAGGCACTACGAAGGATGATGTTTCAACCATCAACCATCAGCCATCAGACTTCTTTTGGGTAGTCGATCCCTTGGACGGAACCACGAACTTCATACATGGTTTTGCTCCTTATGCGGTCAGCATAGCCCTCTGTAAGGGACGTGAAATTGTTGTGGGGGTGGTTTACGAGATAGTCAGTGACGAGTGCTTCTATGCTTGGAAGGGTGGAAAAGCGTGGGTGAATGGCATACCCTTGCACGTTGGCACGAGTGAGATTAACGATGCGCTGTTGTGCTTGCAGTTGCCTTACAACAGCGATGCCTATAAGCCTGTCATCACCCGATTGTTGAACCATTTCTATGGTAATGTGGGCAGTATTCGCATGATTGGTTCTGCAGCTATTGCCCTCTGCTATGTAGCAGCAGGTCGTCTGGATGCTTACGCTGAGCGTTATATAGGCCAGTGGGACTATATGGCTGGTGCGCTTATCGTGATGGAGGCCGGTGGACGTGTCACCAACTATGCTGGTGAAGACTATTTCATGGAGGGCGATAGTGTTATTGCCACTAATGGCGTGGTGCATCAAGACCTTCTTAGTGCCATTTCTGAATGTTAAGAGTAAAAATAATAAGGTATATATTGTAATTTTGCAGACATTATATTGCTTTATTCAATAAAAATGTGTAAATTTGCCCTCACAATAACGCTAAAATGAAAATATTATGAAGCTAAACGAGAAATTTGTTATTACGATTAACCGCGAATTGGGTAGCGGAGGTCATACCGTTGGTCAAAAGTTGTCCGAGAAACTGAATGTGCCTTTCTATGACAAAGCGCTCATCCAGCATTTGGAGGCAAAATATCACCTTACCGTAGATGAAATAGAGAAGCTGAAAGGCCAGAAGCATGACTGGTGGAGCAATTTCAAGCGTATAGTTGGGATGGACATGACAAGTCCCAAATATTACAAGGTCTCTATGGATAATGAGCCCGAACTGATAACGACTGAGGAAATGTTCAAGTCAGAACAAGAGATATTGAAAGGTATTGCGGAAGATGAATCCTGTATCATATCTGGTCGTAGTGGATTCTATGTATTCCGTAAACATCCCAATCATCTGAGCATTCTGATTCAGGCATCTATGGATTTTCGTGTGAAGCGCGTGGTAAGAAAGAAGGGTATAACACCCGAAGAAGCCCAGGAGATTATCGACCAGGTTGATAAGATGCGTGAGAACTATATCTCAAAGTATGCAAAGACCTCCCGCTATGACACTCGCAATTATGATTTAGTTATTGCTGCTGATGGTAAGACGGAGGATGAGATTGTTGACTTCATCCTTGCGTATATCGGTCAATAACTTTCCTTATACCTTCAGACGGACATAGCTTCTGTCGTCGAAGGAATTGAAATCAGGGTGGAAAGCCTTTGTGGCTTTGAAAGCACCAATGTTTAAAGGGTCGTCTGTACGTTGTTGATACAGGCGACTCTCGCTTTCTGCCAATGTTGGACAAAGGAAAGGATAACCATCGGATGCTAAGACGATTTCCCACGGTCTGAAATCAAGGGTCATGATTCGTACATGTTCTCTGGGAATATGGAATCCGTCAATGACGCTATAGGTGATGTTTTGCTGGTGCATTGTCTCTATCATGCGCGGAATGATGACATCTCGCGCTGTGTCATGACGTAACAAATCATCCTTCGTTTTCCCTTCTGCCAACTGTCTCTTGACTTCATCTGCACGCATCGCAGCCAACTCGTCTTCGTAGGGTTTCGGGTTGTCATAGTATTCCGTTCCAATCAGGCATTGACAATCGCCAATCATCCAGACTTCCCTGCATACACGACTGAAGATAATGGCAGAGCAGGTCAGACGGTCTTCCGGATGTTCTTCCAATCGGGAAAGCATGTTTTTTTTATAATGCTTGCGAATATAAGCAGTTACACCTGCCAGGAATTGTTCACACGTCGTGCTTTTGGGCATCCGACGAATGTAACGTGCTGTCAGTTGCATGGCATAGCGCCCATTGGATCGGAACAGGCTATGCCGATATTGCGACTTTGACGTGCTGCCGTCAATAACTGCTACAAAATCATTTGTGACGACGATTCCGTCCTCGCTTTTCTTTTGGGGATTCTTGGCGATGAGAGCTTGCTCTATTATTTCCATAGGTTTTAGGGGAATAAGGGCATAATTCTTGAATGAGATCGGCACGGCCAATGCGACGCAGACTTTGTTCAATGCCTCGTCGTTCCTCAGGTTTATACCAGAAGAAATACTGCCGCTGTGCCAATTTCTCTTGTGGTGTCTTGGCACTCCGAACAGGTTCCAGCGTGTAAGGATGATAACCCGTGTACCAGGTCTCCGTCGATACGGTCATGGGGGTAGGTGTAAAGTCCTGCACTTGTTCCAACTGGAAATCAAGATGCTTGGTCTTAACAGCCAGTTCAGCCATATCAGCCTCCGAGCATCCAGGGTGACTGGAAATGAAGTAGGGGATGATCTGTTGGTGAAGTCCCTCCTCACGGCAGATGCGGTCGAAGATACGCTTGAAGTCGTAGAACTGTTGGAAAGAAGGTTTGCGCATCAGCATCAACACATGATCGCTGGTGTGTTCCGGTGCCACTTTCAGCCTTCCGCTCACATGACGGGTAATGAGCTCACGGGTGTATTCCAACGCAGCCTTGTTGGCTTCCTCGTCTTTCCCCCTATATAGAAGAAGGTCATAGCGGACACCAGATCCGATAAAACTCTTCTTGATCTCAGGAAGCGCATCAACCGCCCGGTATATTTCCAGGAGTTTTGAGTGGTTTGTATTTAGATTCGGGCACACCTGAGGATGAATGCAACTGGGGCGTTTGCATTTCTCGCAGATGTTCTGGTTGCGTCCGTGCATCCCGTACATATTAGCTGAAGGACCTCCTAAATCAGAAAGATAACCCTTGAAGTCCTCCATCTGTGCCACCTTCTTTACTTCCTTCAGAATACTTTCCTTGGAACGGCAGGAAATGAATTTGCCTTGATGAGCTGAGATGGTACAGAACGCGCAACCTCCAAAGCAACCACGATGGATGTTGATGGAGTGCTTGATCATCTCATAAGCGGGAATGCGTTTGTTCTTGTATTTAGGATGGGGCAGACGGGTATAAGGCAAGTCGAACGAGGCATCCAGTTCCTGAGTAGTCATCGGAGGGTAGGGTGGATTCACAACCACATAGCTGTTACTCACTTGCTGAATCAGCCGATGCGCATGCATCATATTGGATTGTTCCTCAATATGACGGAAATTCTCAGCCTGTGAACGTTTGTTGCGCAGACATTCCTCATGGCTGTGCAGTACGATATCGTCATCCGTAGTTGTGACGTCCTTTGACAGATATACCGTCTGTGGAATATCGTGAATGTCTCCGATGGCATTACCCTCAGACAACTGTCGGGCCAACTCTACGATAGGCTTCTCGCCCATCCCGTAGATGATGAGGTCAGCCTGTGAATCACAGAGGATACAGGGGCGCAACTGGTCTTGCCAATAGTCGTAGTGGGTCAGTCGGCGCAAAGAAGCCTCGATACCTCCGAGGATGATAGGAACATCGGGGTATAACTCCCGTAGGATTTTGGAATAGACTATCGTAGGATATTCTGGTCGCAAATCGTGCCGTCCGTCAGGACTATAGGCGTCTTCTGAGCGTAGCCGACGGTTGGCTGTGTATTTGTTGACCATAGAGTCCATACAACCAGGAGCAATGCCGAAGAAGAGACGGGGGCGTCCCAACTTCTTGAAGTCACGGTAATCCCCATGCCAGTCAGGCTGTGGCACAATAGCCACCCGATAGCCTGCGGCCTCCAAGGTTCGGCCTATGACAGCAGCCCCAAAAGACGGATGATCTACATACGCATCTGCAGAGAAGAGGATAATATCCACCTCTTCCCAACCACGTAACTCGACCTCCTTCTTGGTCGTTGGCAGAAAGTCCGTCAGCCTATACTCTTTCACGCTTATTTTTTCCAGTTAATAAACAACAGCACCAGTTGCTGCAGTCCGAAAGCCTTCATGTTGGAGTGATAGATGACGTCCAGGCACAAGTCCAGCAATCTCTTGTCCTTACCGGCATCAGACTCCAGCATGGAACGGATGTTCAGTTTTAACTTGTCAAGCACCTGCTCGTCCACATAACCATTAGAATCTATCAGGTCACGGAAAAGTTGATAGTCTTCGATGGTTTGCAAATGCTCTTCGCTAACCTCGATACTACGAGTGCCACTTGCGTTCGTTTGAATCTTGTACATAGTTTTCAGTCATTTATTTTAATAGGTAATTCAATAATCCTTGCATGATAGACGACCGTTTCTGTCCATCCTTGATACATTCGAAGGGAAATCCCATGACAAATGCGCGATAGTCGCTACCCTTATAGGCTACGGCAGCCCCATATCCGTCAGCATATTGCATAGCGGTATATGCAGGCCGTACGGGATGTAGGATATCGGCGGAGGTAGCGGCATAGTGCTCCTCGTTCAGTTCCTTCCAATAGGGGAAGCTGATGCCTAATCCTATTATCTGGTCCGTATTCGCCAGGCTTTTCCCTCCATATTGGCATTTCAAGATATTGGTTAGAAATTGCTTTTCGCTTTCGTTGGTCATGTCACTGCCGATATAGGCACCACTGACCAGTAAAGCCCCGCCGCGTTTTGTAAATGCCTGAAGGGTATGCTGCATCGAACTGGTAAACGTCTTATAGTAGTTCAGGCTGTGTCCGTCGTTACGCTCCAGTCCTAATATCAGGTCAATGGCATCTATGTTCTTGAGCTGTATCTTGGCTGTTTCCAATGCCTCGCTGGAACAGCTGATGATATTATAGTCTCGGGCTGCGACAATGGCTTCAGCGTGTGTCTTGACATAGTTGAAGTCATTGCCTGCAATCAGCATGCCCGTGAGTTCCTCGCCGCTATAGCCCAGTCCTCCGTCCTCAATGCCCATTTGGCTACGGTCAAAGTTCTGCTGCTGTCCAGACCATCCATACGTTGGTCCATAAGTGATGCCTGGGTCTTCGTTCAGGTCGAAGCCCTGTTCTTCTGCATTGTTGCGTATCGCTGGTGAGGAAACGCGATGGAATCCGTTGACTATCAGAATATTCTTTTTGGCAAAGGGATTATAATATGCCGACAGGACCTCTGTTGGGAAACTCTGTCCTCCGCGGTTGACGGCAGCCACTTTGAAATGATAGAGCAAGCCAGGCTCCAGTTTCATATCATAGCTGTTCTTCGACCGGATATAGGTTCCGTTGTCAAAATCAGCTTCGCCGATGGCTGTATATAAAAGGTATCCGTTAGGAGCCGATGTGGGCTCTTGCGGGTCGTTGACGGCATTCCAGCTGAGTCTTATCTCATTCCCGTTCTTGAACTCGATGTTGAAGTTGTCGGGAGCCAATGGGGCCACGACAAACGGAGTTCCATGTTGGTCGTTGACATACCGTAGGATAGTTTTGTAGATGGAACGAGCCAGCGTGAAGCGGAAATTCGGATCCTGTCCATAACGCATATCCGGGAAGTTCTGGTGTGACATCGTCTCGAGGATAGCACTCGGTACTTCGGGCAGTCGGGTCTCGGAATAGTTCCTGTCAAAAAGTTCACGACGATTCCAGTTGCCGTATTTGTATTTGATGTCCAGGAGTTCATTGCCCAGCAAGGCATCGGCAAAGTCTCGGGAAGCCATTCTGGAGATGCCCGCATTCAGCTTTCCGTCATTGAACCCTGTGGTGCAGATGGAGAGCGACCCAATCAGCCCTACGCCGTCGCGGGCATAACCCGCATCACTATGGATGGCCAGTGACAGCTCGATAGGAACCTTTCGGCCTTCTATTGTTGGCATATAGCAGGAACCGCCACCTAACAGGTTGGTCATGAGTGAACGGGCATTGATGTCATCGGCATAGTCGTCCACGCCCCCTTTGCTGCTATAGACAGGGTAAGGCATACCCGCCCACTGTGCCGTATAGCGGGCTCCTTCCAAGGCGCGGGGCATTCCGCTAATAGTGCCGAAGCGTTCTATATTTCCCATTCCTCCACCAAAGCGGACGGCATCTGTTGTTATCACGCCGTGATGACTACTTTGATTGGAAACGGTCACCCTGTTGAATTCATTGTATCCTGCGTCAAAGTCAAAGGTTCCAAGATAGACCCAGGTACTTCCGCCCATTTGCTGATTGACATGGAACTGGGTGCGTTCTCCCCGGTGCCAAACCGTATAGAGCACATCATCTACGCTATTAGGCAGTGTCTGGTAACTTACATAGACTGCATATCGCCCGGCCTTTCTGAAGTCAGGCTGGTAAATAGCCTGGTTATAGCGTGATTCGCTATTCGTGGTTTTCGTCATACGGACGCTTCCGGCCTCAAAAGGGTTCTCACCATCGGAATAAGTGCCAGAGTGCCAGGAAAATCCAGGCAAGGCAGTCTGCTCCCATCGTCCATGTGTGGTCACCTCGATATAGTTGCGCTTCGATCCGTCGTTATCTACAATAATCTCTTCTTTCTGCCAGTCGCGTTCACGCGGTGTAAACACAATGGCTCCGGCTTGTTCCAACATGGGAATCAGATAAGGTACCACAATGGTTTGGGTAAAGAGGTCCTCGGTGGTCCCGAAGAGTTTAGGGCGTTGCCACCTCCAATAACCTCTCTTTTGGTCATAATATCGTCCGTGACTGGCCCATAGCGAGAGATGTCTTCCTTGTAGTCCGTGCGTAAGCTTTACAGGGTAAGAGATATTCTTCACCCAAGGCTCGCCGTCGTAGTTGATATCTCCCCAGAGTCTGGACTTGTCGGCATTCTTGGATAACCGGTTGGGTATCAGCTCTTCAATGGACATGCCATTGGTGATGATGGTAATCTGGTAGTTCCGATAGACTTTGGGCAGTTCTCCTTTTACCTTTTTATATATGTTCTCCGTAATCTCTGGAGTAAACTCCTGGGCGGCAAAGAACTCATCAGCCGTGATAGTCAGGGTACGGGCGTTGTTATCCAGCTGATAATCCAACATGCGGGGATTCTGTGTTAAGCGAATCCCTTTGGGTTTGTATTTCCTGAAATAATCTTGTAATCGCTCCACCAGTTTTGCTTCATCCTTGGCGCTTTGGGCATAGAATGGAGTAGCAAAGAGAACCAGTAAGAGGGAGAGGCTCGTTAAAAATATTCTCTTCATGTTCTTAAACCTCTCCTATTGTGAATTTCTCAGGATGTTTACCCTGAAAGTCCTTGAAATATAATTTGATTTCTCGCATCTGCTGGTCTATATCCCCATTGGGAATAATGGTTTTAGTACATTGTATATGGCGTTTCTGGTAGTCCACACCATATAGAAGAATGGGCAGTCCTGCCTTCAGGGCAATGTAGTAGAACCCTTTTTTCCACTCAGGATTCAGTGAGCGCGTACCTTCTGGCGTAATACAGAGATGAAATTCCTTGGCTTTCTGTGCCGTCTCAGCCAGGTTGTCTGTCATGCTGGTGTGTTTCGAGCGCCATACGGGAATACCGCCCAATTTACGGAATAAGGGTCCCAAGGGCCAGAAGAACCATTCTTTTTTCATCAGGAAGTTGCTCTTCATGCCTCGGGCGCCTACGTATAACTGTCCTATTAAGAAGTCCCAGTTGCTGGTGTGAGGTGCCAGACAGATGATGTATTTGTCAGGATGCTCCTCCGTCACATCGGCAGTCCATCCCATGTGACGATACAACAGCCAACTGCAAAATGATTTCCACATAATATGTTACAGGTTATTGATTTGATCGATGATTTCTGTAGCCTGAGCCATAAAGTCCTCTTTCAGTTTCTTGAAATAGACTTTCTGGGGCATTCCCGGTTCCGGATGCGAGATGCGACAGGTAAATTCCGTCTGCAACTTAATGATGCTGTACAACAAAGCGTGAGCACTGTCGTGGTTGTGTCCATACTCTGATGCGGCCACACATTCTACAAAGAGTTCTTCGCAGAAAAGGTTGATTGCATGCTTCAAATTTCTTTTGTTAGCCATAATGTTTTCCTCCTTGTTTTTGATGATTTTTTATGTTTCAAAGGTCAAAGATACGGAAAATTATCCATATATCCTAACTTTCATCACAAAAAAAATATTAAAATGCGCTTTTTCTTTCCGTTTTTCATGGAAAAACAGTAAATTTGCAATTCGAAAAGCTTAAGACATGTAGAAAAAAGGAATAAAACGATTACAATTATTCATCAACTTAAAATAATAAAAAAATGGAAAAAAGTGCATTGCAGATGGCAAGAGCCGCTTATCAGCCAAAGTTGCCTAAGGCGCTTCAGGGTGCGGTAAAAGTAAAAGAAGGTGCTCCTACACAGAGCGTGGGCGATCAGGAAGAAATCAAGAAGCTGTTCCCCAACACTTACGGTATGCCTATTGTAGAGTTTGAGCCCGCTACTGAGGCAAACACCAAGAAGATGAACGTAGGTATCATCCTGTCTGGTGGTCAGGCTCCTGGTGGACACAACGTGATTACCGGTCTTTTTGACCAGATTAAGAAGCTGAACCCCGAGAACCGTCTCTATGGTTTCATCCTGGGTCCTGGCGGTCTGGTAGATCACAACTATATGGAGTTGACTCCTGCCATCATCGATGAGTATCGCAATACGGGCGGTTTCGACATGATCGGTTCTGGCCGTACCAAGCTTGAGAAGGTTGACCAGTTCGAGAAAGGACTGGAGATTATCCGTGAACTCGACATCAAGGCAATCGTGATTATCGGTGGTGACGACTCTAACACCAACGCCTGCGTGCTGGCTGAGTACTATGCTGCCAAGAACTATGGTGTACAGGTTATCGGTTGTCCTAAGACCATCGACGGTGACCTGAAGAACGACCAGATTGAGACCTCCTTTGGTTTCGATACTGCTTGTAAGACCTACTCAGAACTCATCGGTAACATCGAGCGCGATTGTAACTCAGCCCGCAAGTACTGGCACTTCATCAAGGTGATGGGTCGCTCTGCTTCTCACATCGCTTTGGAGTGTGCCTTGCAGACTCAGCCCAACGTATGTCTCGTTTCTGAGGAGATAGAGGCTAAGGGTCAGAGCCTCGACGATATCGTGACATACATTGCTAACGTGGTAGCTGCACGTGCGGAGGATGGCAACAACTTCGGTACCGTTATCATTCCTGAGGGTGTCATCGAGTTCATCCCTGCTATCAAGAAACTGATTGCTCAGTTGAACGACGTTTTGGCTCTGCCGGAGGCAAAGACCATCAGTCGCGACGAGCAGGTTGACTTTGCCAAGAGCCATCTTACTCCCGAGAACCTCGCCGTATTCAACAGCCTGCCTGTAGGTGTAGCCCGTCAGCTGGCTCTCGACCGCGATCCTCACGGAAACGTACAGGTTTCTCTCATCGAGACCGAGAAGCTGCTTTCTGAGATGGTTGGCAAGAAGCTCGAGCAGATGAAGAAGGAAGGCAAGTACGTTGGTAAGTTTGGTACACAGCACCACTTCTTCGGTTACGAGGGACGTTGCGCAGCTCCTTCTAACTTCGATGCAGACTATTGCTATGCGCTGGGAACCTCAGCAGCACAGCTCATTGCCAATGGCAAGACCGGCTATATGGCTATTGTCAAGAATACGACCGCTCCTGCTGACCAGTGGATTGCCGGTGGTGTGCCCATCACGATGATGATGAACATGGAGAAGCGTGCCGGTGAGATGAAGCCCGTTATCCGCAAGGCTCTTGTTGAACTGGACGGTGCTCCCTTCAAGGCATTTGCTAAGGAGCGTGACCGTTGGGCTCGTGAGACAGCCTACGTTTATCCCGGTCCTATCCAGTACTGGGGTCCCACGGAGGTTTGCGACCAGCCTACAAAGACCTTAGCTCTTGAGCAGGCGAAGTAAGAAACATTCATGGCACCTGCCCGGTTGGGCATGGTGGATAGGCGTAGCTGCCGTCTTGGCAGCTTACGTCTATTTCTTCTATTATATATTTGTCGGTCCTTTTGGCTTCCGTTGGCGTGCTCTTTATGGCGATGTCAATTACCCTGCAGGTTATGAGATTCATGGCATCGACATCAGTCATCATCAGGGCGACATTGACTGGGAGGAGCTAAGGGATAAGGGCTTGATCAACGAGACGCCTATTCGCTTTATCATGATCAAGGCCACTGAAGGAGCAACTACTGTTGACGAGAATTTCAAGGAGAATTTCTATCAGGCTCGCGAATATGGATTTACGCGAGGTGCTTATCATTTCTATAGCGTCTATTCGTCAGCCCGGCAGCAGGCCAACTTCTTTATCAAGAATGTTAAGCTGGAGAGAGGTGATCTTCCGCCTGTGCTCGATGTAGAACATAAGCCGAAGTATCAGAGCGACCAGGAATTCAAGGCCAGCATCATGGAATGGCTGAACACAGTAGAGAGTCACTATAAGGTGAAGCCTATTATCTATACCTATTATAAATTTAAGTTGCAATACCTTAGCGACCCTGTGTTCGACCAGTATCCCTATTGGATAGCCCATTACTATGTGGACAAGGTGGAATATGAGGGACCTTGGAAGTTCTGGCAGCATACTGATGTGGGACGTTTGCCGGGTATTAAGGGCAATGTCGATTTCAACATCTATAACGGCTCCTTCTATGAACTGCGGAAACTGACCATTGGCGGGGTAGAGCAGATTGGCGAGAAAGCCTATGAGGACTGAAAAAAATTCATACTAATTCATATTGATTAAATTTTTGTAACCATGACTAGAAGCTATTTAATCGCTTTGTTTTCTTTCTTAACGGCGCTGACTGTTTCTGCCGAAAGCACTCCAGAATGGCGCAATCCGTTGGTGAACCAACAGAACCGTGAGGCACGTCGTGCCAACTTCTTTGCCTTCGAGAGTGAGGAGTTGGCCATGAAGGGTGAGAAATCGCAGTCTTCGCGCTATTTGTCAATGGAGGGCATGTGGCGTTTCTGCTTTGTGAAGAACCATCAGGAGGCTCCTGCCTCTTTCTATCAGGTTGGCTACGATGATTCCAAGTGGGAGGATTTCCCTGTTCCAGGCCTGTTTGAATTGAACGGTCATGGTGACCGCATCTATAAGAACATAGGCTATGCCTGGGCAACGACGTTCAACAGTAATCCGCCCTATATCGGCGAGACGGAGAACTATACCGGCAGCTATCGCCGTGAGTTCACGTTGCCTGAGTCATGGGCCGGTCAGCAGGTGTTGTTCCATGTGGGTTCTGCCACCAGCAACCTGAAGGTTTGGGTCAACGGGAAATATGTGGGCTATAGCGAAGACTCGAAGGTGGCTGCCGAGTTCGACATCACGAAATACCTGAAGAAGGGCAAGAACCTCATCGCCATGCAGGTCATGCGGTGGTGCGACGGCTCTTATCTGGAAGACCAGGACTTCTGGCGCTTCACCGGTATAGCCCGCGAGGTCTATCTCTATGCACGTCCTAAGACACACATCGAGGACATCGTTATTGTTCAGGACTATCAGGACGGCAAGGGCCTGCTGGATGTGGATGTGAAGGCTACGGGTAATCCCCAAGTCACGATGGCACTCTACGACCCCAGTGGAGAACTGGTTGCTGAGGGCATCAGCAAGACGCTGGAGTTTAACCAGGCTCTTCCTTGGACAGCAGAGACCCCTAATCTCTATACGCTCTGTATCACTGCCAGCAAGGGCGGCAAGGTCTTGGAAGTGGTTCGCCAGCGTGTGGGCTTCCGTCATATTGAGATCAAGGGTGGACAGTTGTTGCTGAACGGACAGCCTATATTAATAAAAGGTGTAGATCGTCATGAGCTCGACCCCGATGGTGGTTATGTCGTCTCTGTGGAGCGTATGAAGCAGGACATCCGCATTATGAAACAATTGAACATCAATGCGGTGCGCACCTCGCACTATCCTGACGATCCGCGTTGGTATGAGCTCTGCGACTCTGCCGGTCTTTATGTGGTGGCAGAGGCGAACCTCGAAAGTCACGGCATGGGTTATGGTGAGAGTACCTTGGCCAAGCGGAAAGACTTTGCCCAGATGCACCTGGAGCGCAATCAGGGCAATGTGCTCACCCTCCGCAATCATCCTAGCATCATCATCTGGAGCATGGGCAATGAGGCAGGCTATGGTCCTAACTTCGAACAGGTCTATGACTGGGTGAAAAGTGTTGACAAGATACGCCCCGTCCAGTATGAACAAGCCGGTCATTGGGGCAAGACGGATATCTTCTGTCCTATGTACTATTATTATACCGACTGCGAGAAGTACGCCCAGACGGATAATCCCCGTCCGCTCATCCAGTGTGAGTATGCTCACGCTATGGGCAACTCGATGGGTGGTTTCAAGGAGTATTGGGATATTATCCGCAAGTATCCGAAATATCAGGGTGGCTTTATCTGGGACTTTGTCGATCAGGGCCTGCGCGACAAGAGCAAGGTTACGGGTAAGGAGATTTTTACCTATGGTGGCGACTACGGACGCTATCCTGCCTCCGATAACAACTTCAACTGTAACGGCATCATCGCTCCAGACCGTCGTCTGAATCCGCATGCCTATGAGGTGGGCTACTACTATCAGAATGTCTGGATTACAGACAAGGGGCTGAAGGATGGTAAATTTGAGGTGTATAACGAGAACTTCTTCAAGCCCGTCAAGAACTTGAAACTGACGTTTGAAGTGAAGATGGACGGTTCGAAAGGCAAACCCATTCAGCTGCTTATCGACGAGGTGCTGCCACAACAGCGCAAAGCCTTTGAGTTTGCAGAAATCAAGAACTATATCAATGGCCTTTTCGGTGCCAACGAGATTCTCGTCAACTTCCAGTTCGAGAGTGGTGAACGCCAGCAGTTCGTGGTGAAGCCCTATGTCTTCGATAAGCTGGAGACCCAGCAATTGGACGAGCGTAATGTGCAGAAGGAGGAAACCAAGAGCTATGTGAAACTTTCTACCCAGGGCACTACGCTGACCATCGGTAAGCAGTCGGGCATGATTGACTATCTCGATATCGACGGACAACCGATGCTTGTTGACCGTCAGAGCATCACCCCCGAGTTCTGGCGTGCCCCAACGGACAACGACTACGGTGCCCGTCTCCAGCAGCGCTTTGCTGTGTGGAAGCATCCGCAGATGAAGGTCACCTCGTGTTCCGTCGTTGACAATAGCGTGATTGCCAGCCTCGACCTTCCTATGGCTACGCTCACCATGACCTATACGCTGATGGCTGACGGTTCCGTCATTGTCCGTCAGCAGATGGAGCCCAAGGCCGGCCAGAAAGAGACCTGGATGTTCCGCTATGGCATGCAGTTGCAGATGCCCAAACAGTTTGATAGGGTAGAGTACTACGGTCGTGGCCCGCACGAGAACTATTGCGATCGTAACAGCAGCGAGTTCATTGGCCGCTATCAGAACAAGGTGGCTGACGAATACTTCCCCTATGTGCGTCCCCAGGAGAGTGGCAACCATACCGATGTCCGCTGGTTCCTGGTGAGTGACGGCAAGCGTGGATTGAAGTTCGAGAGCACCGCACCTATGGAGTGCTCGGCACTTCCTTATCTGACTGAAGACCTCGACGGTGGTGATAACAAGGATGCACACCACATGCACAGCGGTGATCTCACGGAGCGTCCGTTGACGCAGGTGCATATCCAGCAGCACCAGATGGGACTGGGTTGTGTCAACTCGTGGGGTGCATGGCCTGAGAAGCCTTACATGCTGCCTTTGCAGGCTTACGACTTCACCTTTGCCATCACTCCCGTACGATGAGATATTCCGTCGCCCTTCTCCTATTACTCTGCTCGTTGGGTGCGATGTCGCAAGATGTCGTACTCAACAAGCAGCGTCATTTTCCCAAGACGGTGCCAGCAGGCAACTATAGCGGCATCACCTGGATAGGAGGTAACCGCTATGCGGTGGTCAACGACAAGTCGCCAACGGCTGGCTTCTATCTCATGACCATTGATACCGACAGCATCACGGGCGAAATTCTGGAGGCACGCACAGACACCTTCCTGACCAGCGGACAACCCAATCGCGACGAGGAAGGCATCTGTTATGTACCCCATAGCAATACGCTTTTCGTAACGGGCGAAGCGGATAAGAGCATCATTGAATACACGTTGGATGGAAAACCGACGGGGCGCCGCTTGGCTATTCCCGAAATCTTTCAGACCGCTCGTAACAATGGCGGCTTTGAGGCTCTCACCTATAATGCCGCGACCCATCGTTTCTGGACGACTTCCGAGAACACGCTCAAGGCTGACGGACAGAAACCTAACGTGGAGCGGAAGATTGCCAACCGCGTCCGTCTGCAGAGCTTTGGCGACAACCTCCAACCCGCAGAGCAGTATTGGTACCACTCCGACTCCTCTCTGGTCAAGAGCACCAAGGGCAAGGATACCTATGGCGTCAGCGGACTGGCAGCCCTTGACGACGGGCGCCTTGTCGTTCTGGAACGTGAAATCCGCAAGCCGTCCAATGCCATCGGTTCCTTCGTGCATGTCAAGCTCTACGTGGTCAACCCCTCGCAGCAACAGCCTGGCGAAGTGCTGCACAAGCACTTGCTCGCCGAGTTCCGCACGCGCATCAATCTCGTGCGTCGCAACTTTGCCAATTACGAAGGACTCTGCGCCGGTCCCCGTCTTGCTGACGGCTCGCAGCTCCTGCTGTTGGTCGCCGATTCCCAAAACCAGTATCGCGGCTTCTTACGTGATTGGTTCAAGACCGTTGTGTTGAAGTAGCCACTCTTTAATCTTCTTGCCTTTCTTCGTCAGGCTGACTATCTGCTGTCGCTTGTCCTGTTCGCCCTTCTTGCGGGTGACTTATTAAAAAAAAAGGTGTAAAGTTACGAAACGTAGGATATTCAGTAACTTTACACCCAATTAATAACAAAAGTTGATTCTTAAACGCTACTCCGTCTTTTCTTTGCCTTTACTTTTCCCTTAAAACGGTCCGTAGCCCATGCAACTGGTAGTACCCAGTGCCGTCACGAAAGCTGTGAGAGCGGCTACTATCACCTTCACCGCCACCTCAATCAATCGATTCTTCTTCATAACTCTCAATTATCAATTCTCAATTCTCAATTAGCGAATGCGTTAGTCTCCATCTCCCAGGTTCTCGTCACCGCTGTTGCCGCCGCCTTGGCTTTGGTTGTCAGTGCCACCCTGGTTGTCGGTAGTACTTCCGCCGTTCTCGTTGTCCTCCACCTCTGCGTCGTCGGTGCTGGTCACGCGCTTCACCTCCTTGCCGTCACGGTCGTAGCAGGTGATGACGATTGCGGTGTTCTTCAGCTCGTCCTTCAGGTCCACGTCGGGAGTGAAGATGATGCGGCGGCTGGTAATCAGGCTGGACTTCACCTTGTTCACGTCCTCCACCGACTTCGAGCGCAGTCCGAAGCGCATGGTACCCAGTCCGGGCAGTGCCACGCTGTGGCCCTCGGTAGCCCACGCCTTGATCACCTCGCCGGCAGCGTCCCAGCAGGCCTGCATCACACCCTGACTCACGCCTGAGCGGAGAGCCGCCTCCTTAATCACCTTCTTCTGGTTCAGGTTCGAGTACTGCTCGGGTGACATCACATAGCGATAAACACCGGGATCGTTCTCGTCCTTCGTAAACTTCAGTTTCTTCTCAATTGCTTTTACTTTCATTGTCATAATTTTAATCTCCTCTTAGTTTAGTTTTTAATTAGTTTGTAAAATTTTTTGTTAATGGTTATTGTTTATTGGTTATTGTTTTTCGTCTCCATTCGCGACTTCCTTTTTTACGCTCTGGGCAGGCAGAAAATTTTGTCAGGCCTGAAAACAAATTTTTGGTGCCCTGCGCTCAAATTCCATCGTTCCTATTGACAATGCAAAGGTACGAATATTTCAAGGCTTCTGCAAATAAAAGTGCCAAAATCCGGCTTTTTTGAGCCCCTATTTTTGCCCTAATTTTGCAAGAAATTAGTTTTGGATAGAAAACAGCAAATAATGGTACTTTGGTACTTGGTACTTGGTACTTTTTGCTGTTTTCAAAAATGCATAGAAAGGCTACAAGAATTTATATATATTATAATATATATAAATTTAATAATATATATACTTATAGAATAATATATCATCTTCTTCCTCCCTCTCCCTTTCCTTGGAACAAAAAATCGGGAAAAAGTACCAAAGTACCAAGTACCAAAGTCACAAACTCGACGAAAAGTTTGGTGTATAACCAAAGATTGTTTATCTTTGTAGGCAAATTACTGAACCCACGCTTATGACAGCAATTACGAAATATAGTTATAAGGCCGTGGGGGGCAAGGAATAACTAAAACAAACGAAAATCTACAGACAGATTATGGACGACCAACAAAATATCATCATCTACCGCACAGCCGACGGACGGGCTTCAGTGGCTCTCTATGCCAAAGATGGAAAGATTTGGCTGAACCAACAAGGAACTTTTTGCCACCTCAAAGCAATTGATTAGTCATCATATTGCTAACATACTGAAGGAGAGAGAATTAAACGAAATTTCAGTTGTCAAACAATATTTGACTACTGCTGCTGATGGCAAGAACTACAATGTGGTATTTTACTCACTTGAGATGATTATAGCAGTTGGGTATAGAGTACGAGGCATTCGTGGTACTCAATTCCGTCAATGGGCCACAGAGCATCTAACGGAATATCTCGTAAAGGGTTTCACGATGGATGACGAACGACTGAAGAATCCTGACGGACGACCAGACTACTTTGACGAATTGCTGCTCCGCATCCGTGATATCCGAGCGTCGGAAAAGCGATTCTATCAGAAGATACGAGATCTCTTTGCGCTAAGCAGCGACTATGAAAAGAGTGACAAGGCAACTCAGATGTTCTTTGCAGAGACACAGAACAAACTGCTCTACGCCGTTACTCAT
>CACXTX010000046.1 GCA_902770635.1 uncultured Prevotellaceae bacterium
TGGTCTGAGTGGCTCACCCACGAAGGTGAAGGCCATCAAGAACATTGTGTTCCAGGCTAAGGAGTCGAAAACTTTGACGGCTTCTGATGCTGATATCGAGGGAATGATCAAAGAATTGTTGGAAGAAAAAATCATTGGTTAATGAAAAGAAGTTAAAGAAGTCAAAGAAGTTAAGGAAGTTAAAGGACAATAGTTAAGCCTCTATTCAAGGCTATAGTAACGTCCCTTAACTCCCAAGCGAAGCGATAACTTCTTCTAACTTCATTAACTTCCTAATAAAATGAACAATATGAATAACGTATTTGTATATTGCGAAATAGAAGGTACTCAGGTACAGGAAGTATCTCAGGAGCTGCTGACCAAGGGTCGTAAACTCGCCAATGAACTGAACGTAGAGCTCCATGCCATCGTTGCCGGTACTGGTATCAAGGGTAAGGTGGAGGAACAGATTCTGCCTTACGGTGTTGATAAGTTGTTTGTTTTCGACGGTAAGGACTTGTTTCCCTACACCTCAGCTCCCCACACTGATATTTTGGTGAACCTCTTCAAGGAGGAGCAGCCTCAGATCTGTCTGATGGGTGCTACCGTTATCGGTCGCGACCTCGGCCCACGTGTATCGTCATCTCTGACTTCTGGTCTGACTGCCGACTGCACAGAACTGGAGATTGGTCCTTTCGAGGATAAGAAGAACAATAAGGTATATGAGAATCTGCTCTATCAGATTCGTCCTGCTTTCGGTGGTAACATTGTCGCTACCATCGTTAACCCCGACCACCGTCCACAGATGGCTACCGTCCGCTCTGGTGTGATGCAGAAGGCGCTCTATGAGGGTAAGGCTAAGGGTGAGGTTGTTTACCCTGAGGTTTCTAAGTACGTAAGCCCCGAGGCTTTCGTCGTGAAGGTGCTCGACCACCACGTAGAGGCTGCCAAGCACAACCTGAAGGGTGCGCCCATCGTCGTAGCCGGTGGTTACGGTATGGGTTCGAAGGAGAACTTCGACATGCTGTTCCAGTTGGCTAAGGTGCTGCATGGTGAGGTTGGCGGTTCTCGTGCTGCTGTCGATGCTGGCTGGCTGGATCACGATCGTCAGATTGGTCAGACTGGTGTTACTGTTCACCCCAAGGTATATATTGCCTGCGGTATCTCTGGACAGATTCAGCACATCGCTGGTATGCAGGATTCTGGTATCATCATCTCTGTTAACAGCGATCCCGATGCTCCTATCAACAAGATTGCCGATCAAATATTATAAGCAGAACAGTAAATAATTAATTTGGAGTTAAAGAAGTTAAAGAAGTTAAGGAAGTTAAAGGACAATAGTTAAAGCGCAGAATATGGAAAATGCGGTTACATATAGTTTCGAGAACGTCTTGGCTTGGCAGAAAGCGCATGCATTTGTGCTTTTAACATACAGGGTGACTCGACACTTCCCTGAAGACGAGAAATTTGGACTATCGTCACAATTCCGCCGTGCCGCAGTATCCATAGAAGCCAATATTGCCGAAGGATATAAGAAATTGAGCAAGGCTGATAAACTTCGTTTTTTCAATATTTCTCAAGGAAGTCTGGAAGAATGCCGTGACTACCATATCCTCTCACGAGATCTGAATTATCTCCATGCAGGTGAATTTGAACAATTACATCAAAGCATAGAAGAGACGAGCAAATTCCTTAATTCATATTGCAAAGCTATCGTCAATAATGCAGCAATGAAAGATGATAAGTTATGAACATGAATTCCAAGGAAAAAAGGTATCGTCCTTTAACTTCCTCTAACTCCCTCTAACTTCTTTAACTCCCCGAAAAAGAAAAAATATGGCAAACTATTATAGCGATCATCCTGAGATCGGGTTCTACTTGAACCACCCCCTGATGGCTCGTATCGTTGAGCTGAAAGAAAAGGGTTTCGCTGTGGCTGCCAATATCATCGAGCCAAACTCTGAGAGTGTTGACCTCGAAGGTCCACACCTTGAGAATGGTCGTATGATCTACGCTTCTAAGACTTACGAGAACCTCGATGCCACCCGCAAGGCTGGTCTGTGGGGCGTAAGTATGCCTCGCCGTTACGGCGGTCTGAACCTGCCTAACGCTGTGTTCTCGATGCTGAGTGAGATGATTTCGGCTGCTGATGCCGGTTTCCAGAACATCTGGAGCCTGCAGAGCTGTATCGACACTCTGTACGAGTTCGGTTCAGAGGAGCAGCGCCAGCTGGTGAGGGTATGAGTATGGACCTGACCGAGCCTGATGCCGGTTCTGACCTGCAGCGTGTGATGCTGAAGGCTACCTTCGATGAGAAAGAGAACTGCTGGCGCCTGAACGGTGTGAAGCGTTTTATCACCAACGGCGACAGCGATATCCACCTCGTGCTGGCTCGTTCTGAGGAAGGCACCAAGGACGGACGTGGTCTGTCTATGTTCATCTACGATAAGCGCCAGGGCGGTGTTGACGTTCGTCACATCGAGCACAAGCTGGGTATCCACGGTTCACCCACCTGTGAGCTGACTTATAAGAATGCGAAGGCAGAGCTCTGCGGTAGCACTCGTCTGGGTCTGATCAAGTATGTGATGGCTCTTATGAATGGTGCCCGTCTGGGTATCGCTGCACAGTCTGTTGGTGTCGAGCAGGAGGCTTACAACGAGGGTTTGGCTTACGCCAAGGAGCGTCAGCAGTTTGGTGATAAGATCATCAACTTCCCCGCTGTTTACGATATGCTCTCTCGCATGAAGGCCAAGCTCGATGCTGGTCGTTCACTGCTGTACGAGACAGCCGCTTATGTGGATATCTACAAGTGTCTCGAAGACATCGAGCGCGACCGCAAGCTCACTCCTGAGGAGAAGCAGGAACTGAAAAAGTACCAGCGCTTAGCTGATGCCTTCACGCCACTGGCTAAGGGTATGAACTCTGAGTATGCCAACCAGAACGCTTACGATGCTATCAGCATCCATGGTGGTTCAGGTTTCATCATGGAGTACAAGAGCCAGCGCCTGTTCCGCGACGCCCGTATCTTCTCTATCTACGAGGGTACCACTCAGTTGCAGGTGGTTGCTGCTATCCGCTATATCACCAACGGTACTATGTTGGCCAACATCAAGGAGATGGCTGCAAACCTCCAAACTTGCGATTGTATGGCAGGACTGAAAGCTCGCGTTGAAAAACTCATCCCCGTTTATGAAGAGGCTCTTGCTAACGTGAAGGCTCTGGAGAATCAGGATGCACAAGACTTCCTGGCTCGTCGTCTGTACGACATGACTGCCGAACTGGTGATGAGCCTGCTCATTATCCGTGATGCCAGCAAGGCTCCCGAGCTCTTCAAGAAGAGTGCCAACGTCTATGTCCGCATGACAGAGGAAGATGTTATTGGAAAGAGTGCATATATCAAGGCCTTCCGCGTTGAAGACCTCGAGAGTTTCCGTTCTGAATCAAGTGCAAACGAGGAGTAAGCCATGATGACAGCTAATGAGATTCGCGACTCGTTCAAGAAGTTCTTCGAGTCGAAGCAGCATGCTATCGTGCCCTCTGCACCGATGGTCATCAAGGACGACCCGACGCTGATGTTCACCAACGCTGGTATGAACCAGTGGAAGGATATCATTTTAGGTACACGCGACCCAGAGCCCCGTCGTCGTGCAGATACTCAGAAGTGTCTGCGTGTCAGCGGTAAGCACAACGACTTGGAAGAGGTAGGCCACGACACTTACCACCACACCATGTTCGAGATGCTGGGCAACTGGAGTTTCGGCGACTACTTCAAGGAGGGTGCCATTGATATGGCTTGGGAGTATCTGGTAGATGTACTGAAGCTGAACCCCGAAGACCTGTATGTCACCGTATTCGAGGGTTCTCCTGAAGAGAACATCCCCCGCGACGACGAGGCAGCCAAGTATTGGGCTAAGCATGTTCCCGAGGATCATATCATCAACGGCAACAAGCACGACAACTTCTGGGAGATGGGTGACACAGGTCCCTGTGGTCCTTGCTCCGAGATTCACGTTGACAGCCGTACTCCTGAACAGAAGGCTGCCTCAGGCAAGTCGGGCCGCGAACTCGTCAACCAGGACGACCCTCAGGTCATTGAGATATGGAACTTGGTGTTCATGCAGTTCAACCGCAAGGCAGACGGTTCTTTGGAAAAGCTTTCCATGAACGTCATTGATACGGGTATGGGCTTCGAGCGCTTGGTTCGCATGATGCAGGGCAAGCACTCCAACTACGATACGGACGTATTCCAGCCTATTATCAAGGCCGAACAGGATATTACAGGTTTGAAGTATTTCACCTTTGAGGAAGAAACAGAGAATCCTATCAGCAAAGAGCAGGACGACATCAACGTGGCCATGCGTGTCTGTGCAGACCATCTGCGTGCCGTAGCTTTCTCCATTGCCGATGGTCAGTTGCCTTCCAATGCCAAGGCAGGCTATGTCATTCGTCGCATCCTTCGCCGTGCTGTTCGTTATGCCTATACGTTCCTGGGCCAGAAAGACGGCTTCCTCTATAAGCTCATCCCCACCCTCGTTCATGAGATGGGCGATGCCTTCCCAGAGTTGAAAGCTCAACAGCAACTGATTACCAAAGTCATCAAGGAAGAGGAAGATTCCTTCCTCCGCACCCTCGACAAAGGTATCTCGCTGCTCGACAAGGCCATGGAGGAGATGAGGAGTAAAGGAGAGAAGGAGTTGAACGGAGAGCAGGCTTTCCGCATGTTCGACACCTATGGTTTCCCCCTCGACCTCACAGAACTGATTTGTCGCGAGAATGGCTTTACTGTTAACGAGGAGCAGTTCAACGTTGAGATGCAGAAGCAGAAGGAGCGTGCCCGTAATGCTGCTGCAGTAGAGAACAGCGACTGGGTAGAACTGGCCCAGGGTGAGCAGCAGTTCGTTGGCTACGATTATACGGAATACGAGTGCCATATCATCCGTTACCGCAAGGTGACCCAGAAGAAGAACGAGTTCTACGAACTGGTACTCGACAACACGCCATTCTATGGTGAGATGGGTGGTCAGGTAGGCGATTGCGGTGTTATCTGCAACGAATCCGAGACTATCGACATCATTGACACCAAGCGCGAGAATGGTCAGAGCGTGCATATCGTGAAGCAGTTGCCCAAGGATCCATCAGCCCAGTTCATGGCCTGCGTGGATACCGACAAGCGTAACGCCTCTGCCGCTAACCATACGGCAACCCACTTACTCGACTATGCCTTGAAGCAGATTCTGGGTGACCATGTAGAGCAGAAGGGATCGTTTGTATCGCCCGAGACCTTGCGTTTCGACTTCTCACACTTCGAGAAGGTTACCGACGAACAGTTGCGTGAGGTAGAGCGGATGGTGAACGACATGATTCGTCAGGACATCCACATTGACGAACATCGTGACGTACCATTCGACGAGGCTAAGAAACTCGGTGCCATCGCCTTGTTCGGCGAGAAGTACGGCGATAAGGTCCGTGTGGTTCGCTTCGGTCCCTCATGCGAGTTCTGTGGTGGTATCCATGCTTCTTCAACGGGTCGTATCGGTTTCTTCAAGATTATCTCTGAGAGCAGCGTGGCTGCCGGTATTCGCCGTATCGAGGCCCGCACAGGCAAAGAGTGCGAAGAGCTTCTCTATCACATCGAGGATACGCTAAGGGCTGTAAAGTCATTCTTCAACAATGCTAAGGACCTACAGGGTGTTATCAAGAAGTATATCGAGGAACACGACTCCATGAAGAAGGAGATTGAGGGCTTCCAGGCTCAGGCCGTAGAGCGTTATGCCAACCAGTTCATCGAGCGTGCCCGTGAGGTGAACGGTGTAAAGGTAGTTACAGCAGTTCTACCCATGACGCCTGCTTCTGCCAAGGATCTTGCCTTCAAGATTCGCGCTTCTGTTGAGGGCTCGCTGCTCTGCGTACTGGGAACTCACGACAACAACAAGCCCCAGCTGTCAATCATGATGAGCGACGATATGGTTTCAGACCACGGACTGAATGCCGGTCAGATGGTACGCGAAGCCGCCAAGCTCATCCAAGGAGGCGGCGGTGGTCAGCCTCACTTCGCCCAGGCCGGCGGTAAGAACGTTGACGGCCTTAGCGCCGCTGTCGATAAAGTTATTGAGCTAGCCAGTCTCTAACTATTTATGCTATCGAGTAGGAGGGAAACGATTTTGTTTCCCTCCTACTTTCTTTTAGTCCCGATGGTACGTGACTCGTCAATAAGCGGGGGTTATTCTGAGATAACCCTGCCTTATTTTGAAATAACCCTGCCTTATTGGAGAATAACCCTGCCTTATTCAACAATACTCCTGGAGTATTCTGAAATAGTCCGAAAGAAAATAAAAATAGTACAAGAGAAATCTAAAATAGTATCGGAGTTTGCAAAAAGCAGCCAAAAACGCAAGCATTAATGGTAGCAATTGCAAGCATTAATGGTAGCAATTGCGAACATTAATGGTAGCACTTTTTTCTTATAAGTCTAAGTGCTCATCCTTTTTTCTTCCTGTCTTGCCAAATTTCAATGCTGTTGATGATATTCTGCCAAAGGACATAACAGCCCGCTCCCACCGAGGCGACAGGGTTCAGGTACATATATGCCACCCAGATGCTGAGTGCCGTGTTTTTCTGGAACAAGGCTTGTCCGGCATTAACCTCTTCGCCCAGCCAACGTCCAACCAAACGACCTATAGCGAACTGAACGAAGCAAAGTACAAAGGTTGTCAGTGCTATCAGCAAGAGCAACATGACAGTTGCCTCGCTATGTACGATGTTCTTAACGGTGATACCCGTCGTGATGCTGAGTGAGATAGCCCAGGTGTAAAAGCTAAGATTGGGCATCGAAGCAATACGACGCTGTAACCGAGGCAGGAAATGCTTGATAAACCAACCTAACACCAAAGGCAACAACAATACAATAGACACTTTCTGGAGAATAATCAGGAAGGCTTCCATAAAAGCCACTCCCGCTGAGGGCTCAAGAATAGGGAACACCAAGGGAATCAGAATGGTGGAGGCCAAAGAGGAGAGGATGACATAGGTGGTCATGGTATTGATATTACCACCCAGCTTGCCCACGACAACAGGTGCTGCAGAGGCTGCCGGACCAATGATGCACGTCAGGAGTGCTTCCCAAAGCAGTTTTTGGTCTGCATGATCCTCCACCCAAAAGATGACCCCAATGTTCAGTGCCACCAGGAGCAACTGGGCCAGCAGGACTCCAGTGTGCCAACGATGAGGAAGAAGCTGATGGTAGTCAACCTTGCAAAAGGTGATGAGCAAGGTAAGGAACACAAACAGAGGGAAAATGACATCGAACACAGGAACCAGTGCATCGCCGGCCTCATCAAGTGCAGGCACATGATAGAACAGCAGATAAAGGGTTGTACCCGTGGCTATGGACACGGGTAGTGTCCAATCCTTGACGAATTTCAAGATGCCGTGTTCTATTCTCCCAGCCTTTTCTTCTACCTTTCTTTTTACTTCCATCGTTTCATTCCTTACAAGTTGCAAAGTTACGAATAAAAGCGAGAAAAGCCAAATTTTCTTGGCTTTTCACTACTTTTTGATTACCTTTGCGCACATGATTCTCAATGATGATATGATCAAAGTCGTGGCTTTCGACGCTGACGACACCTTGTGGGACTGCCAGTCTTGGTTTGATGACGTAGAGCATCTATGTGGTGATTTATTACGTCCCTGGGCTACTCAAGAAGAGGTAACCCAAGGGCTCTTTGCAACAGAACGAGGTAACATGGAACTGTTGGGCTATGGCACCAAGGCTTTTACCATCTCTCTTGTCGAGAATGCTGTCAAGATAACCCATGGGGAGATTACTGGTGACATCGTGCAAAAACTGATCGAGTTAGGCAAGGGCTTGCTTCAATTTCCAACCACCCCACTACCCGAAGTGAAGGAAACACTACAAAGTCTATACGATGACGGACGTTACAGAATGGTAGTGTTCACAAAAGGCGAATTACTTGATCAGGAGAGCAAGTTAAAACGGTCTGGACTTGCGCACTATTTTGAGTATATGGAAACCGTATCGAATAAAGGAATGGATGAATACGTAGCGCTGTGCAACCATCTTGGCATCAAGACTAACGAGATGGTCATGGTCGGCAACTCATTCCGCTCAGACATTGCCCCTGCTTTAGCCGTTGGCTGCTATACGGCCCATATCCCCTACCATGTGGTTTGGGAGTTAGAAAAATCTGATGAATTTCCTCACGAGTGTCTCGAGAAGATCTCACACTTTGGACAGTTGCTTGACATTCTTGGTGTTGACCCAAAGAGATAACAACACCACCAAACTACTTATTAATATATATATAAGGTATAGCTGTAGCGTGGAGAGGTTGATTCCCTCCACGCAACTCTTAGGAAGAGAGCCTATCATTTCAAGCAATCGGTTCATCATGCCTACCACCCATCCCAATATGGTCACCAGCCAGAGTTGAAGCCCCGACCACCAACAAGTAACAAAACAGGCTAGCGTCAGATACAACACCACCGTTGCCAAGGGGACCACCAAATAGTTGCCCAACAGGAAATAGGTAGAGAATGTGCCGAAGTAATAGGCCACCAAAGGTGCTACCCCCAATTGTGCCGATATAGATACCGTTGTCAGTCCCCACCATGCATTCAACCACCTATGCTCCTGCAAAACATGCAGAGGTATCACCTTTGCAAACAGCGGATTCAATATCAAAATAGATAGTACGGCCATAAATGACAACTGGAATCCCACATCATAAAGAGATTTCGGATTTACCACCAACATGACTATCGCCGTAAATGCCAACGTGTTCACCGACATTTTCTCCCTATAGCCCAATGACAATAACGCGTAGATACTAATCATGACAGCCGACCGGACTACACTCGGCGACAAGCCAACCAAAAAGGCAAATGCCCACATCGAGAGCACGGTCACCACTTGTTTCAACAGCCGATAGCGCCACCATCCTATCACCATCGTCACCACGACATAAATCATCATCATGTGCAGACCACTCAGTGCCAGCACATGCGCTACACCAACTTTTCGGTAAGTCGCTTTCACATCCTGATCCAATTGCGACTTGTCACCCAGCGTCATAGCTGCTATCACGCCACGTGCCTCTTCATCCACGTTCCAAAAGGCTTGCTCCTTAAGCAACTTTTCCCGCACCTCCAAAGCATGTACCTTTGCATTGTGAACTCGCTGGTAGATGGGCTTAGGAATCCACCTTCCATCATTCCTGTTCGGATTCCCTATGCTCAGTATCATACCAAACAGCATTACACAAACTAATATACCAGCAGTCTGCACCTTTGGCCATTTCCTCGCCAGAGCCGTTACCAGGAACAAGGGCAACAGTATAGCGAAAACAATGGTCAACGATTCCAAATTCTTACCAATTCCGATGCCTGCCATCAAGCAAAGAGCTATTGGAAATAAAGGCGCATTTAACTTCATGGCTGCAAAATTACGATTTTTCTTTGGATTGTTTTAGTTAAATAATCATAAAAACGAACCTAAACACCTCGTTTTTCCTCTTTCCGCTTTTTACTTTTCACTTTTCTTCGTACCTTTGCAGTCCGATTATTGGGGGAGAGACTTAGAATCCTCCGTGAGCTATGTGTAAATAGTAGTGTCTTTGGCCGGGCATTGCGGTTTGTGAATCATGGTTCAGCACCATAACGTTAGACTACAAGCAGAGAGTTAGACCTTTGCGAGTAGTGTTGTTATGTGCATAATGAGAAAAGTAAAAATGTTTTTTAGTAGTAAATTTAACAAAAGAAATGAACACTTTAAGTTACAAGACCGTTTCCGTATCTAAGGAAGCTGCTCGTGAGCAGAAGGAATGGGTGGTCATTGACGCTACCGACCAGGTAGTAGGTCGCCTCGCTTCTAAAGTAGCTAAGATTATTCGCGGAAAGTACAAGCCCACATTCACTCCTAATCAGGACTGTGGCGACAATGTAATCATTATCAATGCTGCCAAGGTGGTTTTCACCGGCAAGAAAGAGACTGACAAGGTTTACACCCGTTACACTGGTTATCCTGGTGGTCAGCGTTTCAACACTCCTGCCGAGCTCCGCAAGAAGCCTTTCGGTGTTGAGCGCATCATCAAGCACGCTGTTAAGGGTATGCTGCCCAAAGGCCCCCTCGGTCGCAGCCTGCTGAACAACCTCTTCATCTATGAGGGTACAGAACACAAGCACGAGGCTCAGAAGCCAAAGGCAATTGATATTAACCAGTATAAGTAAAAAAGAATAAACGATGGAAGTAATAAATGCAATCGGTCGTCGTAAGAGCTCTGTAGCTCGTGTTTACCTCTCAGAGGGAACTGGTAAGATTACGATCAACAAGAAAGACTTGGAAGTATATTTCCCCTCAGCCATCCTGCAGTATGTGGTTAAGCAGCCACTGAACCTGTTAGAGGTTGCTGAGAAATACGATATCAAAGCCAACCTTGACGGTGGTGGTTTCACTGGTCAGAGCCAGGCTCTTCGCCTTGCTATTGCCCGTGCCCTCGTAAAGGTTAATGCAGAGGATAAGAAGAGTTTGAAAGACCACGGTTTCCTGACCCGCGATGCTCGTGAGGTTGAGCGTAAGAAGCCAGGTCAGCCCAAGGCTCGTCGTCGCTTCCAGTTCAGTAAGCGTTAATCCATTTTACGATTGGACCATTTTACGATTGGACTATTGTAATTGAACCATTGTAATTGGACTATTGTGATTGGATAAACTGAACAGTTTAGTATCTAAACCAACAGGACTCTGGCCAGTACTGCCAGTAAGACTAGTACAACTAGACTACCCGTGGGTTGATCTAACAAAAAGATTAAAAAGAAAGTAAACAATTAAAAAGCAAAACAAAAATGGCAAGAACAAATTTTGACCAATTGCTCCAGGCCGGCTGTCACTTCGGCCACCTGAAGCGTAAGTGGAACCCTGCAATGGCTCCCTACATCTATACCGAGCGTAACGGTATTCACATTATTGACCTCCACAAGACTGTAGTAAAGATTGACGAGGCTGCAGATGCCTTGAAGCAGATTGCCAAGAGCGGCAAGAAGGTGCTGTTCGTCGCTACTAAAAAACAGACGAAGGAAATCATCGCTGAGAAAGCTCAGAGCGTTGGTATGCCTTACGTTATAGAGCGCTGGCCGGGTGGTATGTTGACCAACTTCCCGACTATCCGCAAGGCCGTTAAGAAAATGGCGAACATCGACAAGCTCATGCAGGATGGTACCTATGCTAATCTGTCAAAGCGCGAGTTGCTGCAGGTTACCCGTCAGCGTGCCAAGTTGGAGAAAAACCTCGGTTCTATCGCAGACCTGACCCGTCTGCCTTCTGCCCTCTTTGTTGTTGACGTGATGAAGGAGCAGATTGCCGTTCGCGAGGCCAACCGTCTGGGTATTCCCGTATTCGGTATCGTTGACACCAACTCAGAGCCTAAGAACATCGACTTCATCATTCCCGCTAACGACGACGCCAAGGACAGCGTAGAGGTTATCCTCAACGCTTGCTGCGACGCTATCAACGAGGGTATTGAGGAGCGTAAGGTAGAGAAGGCCGACGAGAAGGCTGCTGAGGCTCAGGCTGAAGGCGAGGCCGCTGAGGAAAAGCCCAAGCGTGCTGCCCGCAAGCCCCGCAAGGCTGCTGAAGAGGCTCCCAAGGCAGAAGAGGCTGCTGAGGAAGTTGCTGCAGAGTAATACATCATTAAATTAAATATTAAAGATTAAACATTAAAACAATGGCTATTTCAATAGACGATATCAAGAAACTTCGCGCTATGACAGGTGCCGGTCTTGCTGATGTAAAGAAGGCATTGACCGAGGCCGAGGGCGATTTCGATAAGGCAAAGGAACTGCTTCGTGAGCGTGGTCTCGCCATCGCTGCCAAGCGTTCAGACCGTGAGACATCCAATGGTTGTGTACTTGTTAAGGCTGCTGACGGCTTCGCTGCCATGATTGCCCTGAAGTGCGAGACCGACTTCGTTGCCAACGGTGCCGATTTCATCGCTCTTACCCAGAGCATCCTCGACGCAGCTATTGCCAACAAGTGCAAGGACATTGAGGCTGTTAAGGCTCTCGACATCAACGGTCAGAGTGCTCAGGAGGCTGTTACCCAGCGTTCTGGTATCACCGGTGAGAAGATGGAGCTCGACGGCTACCTCGTACTCGAAGGTGAGAACATTGAGGTTTACGACCACATGGGCAAGCACACCCTGTGTACCATGGTACAGCTGAACAAGAACGCTGCCGAGGTTGGTCACAAGCTCGCCATGCAGGTTGCAGCCATGAAGCCCGTAGCCCTGAATGCAGAGAGCGTTGACCAGAAGATTCTTGACGAGGAGTACAAGACCGCTGTTGAGAAGACTAAGCTCGAGCAGGTTGAGAAGTTTGTAGAGAACAAGCTGAAGAAGGCAGGCATCAACCCCAACCTCGTTGACTCTGAGGATCACATCGAGAGCAACATGGCTAAGGGCTGGCTCACCCAAGAGCAGGCTGACGAGGCTCGCAAGGTCATTGAGTCTGCCAAGGCAGAGGGCGAGGCTCAGCTGAAGATGCCTATGATTGAGAACATTGCCAAGGGTCGTGTTAACAAGTTCCTAAAGGAGAACTGCCTGGTTGACCAGGAGTTCCAGTTCGGCGATGGCGACAAGGCTACTGTTTCTCAGTGGCTCGCCCAGCAGGACAAGGAGCTGGCTATCGTAGCCTTCAAGCGCTTCACGCTCGTTGCTGAGTAATCACAACTGGTAATATAGAGGAATGGGACAGCCGTTTGGTTGTCCCATTTTTTTGTTTTCTTTTGTTCCATCGCCCGATGATGACTTTTGTCACCATTGTGCGTCCTTTATATAATTATAGTAAACAAATCAAAAACAGAAGCCTTATGAACAATAGCAAGTATCGTGGCGTGGTGGTACCGATGGTAACCCCAGTCACCCAGGACGGACGACTTGACACAGAAGCCGTCGAGCGTATCATTGATTTTTTTGCGCAGCACAAAGTATCGCCACTGCTGATGGGAACCACCGGCGAGGGCAACAGTGTCAGTCAGACCGACGGACAGCTGTTTGTCGATACGGCGGTAAAGGCAGCCAACGAGCGTATCCTGATTTATGCCGGACTGACGGGCAACTGCTTTGCCGAGCAGGTGCAGCAGGCCGAGATTTACTCAGCCTTGGGAGCCGATGTCATTGTTGCCACGCTGCCTACGTATTATGCGCTGACTGCAGAGCAGATGTACGAATACTACAAGACGCTGGCCGACTGCATCACGGGTCCGCTGATGCTTTATAACATCCTGGCGACAACCCACATGTCCATTCCCGTTGACATTATCCAGCGACTGGCCGACCATCCCAACATCGTGGGTTTGAAGGATTCAGAACGCGACTTAGAGCGTATGGCAGCCTGCATCAAGATAGCGCAAGGACGAGACGACTTTGCCTATTTCTGCGGGTGGGCCGCCCAAAGTGCCCACTCACTGGAACTGGGCGGCAACGGCATCGTGCCTTCTACGGGTAACTTCGTGCCAGACATGTTCCAACAGTTGTTCGACGCTGCCGTAGCTGGCGATATGGATACCGCCAACCGGTTGCAGGACGAGACCAACGAGATAGCCAAGATTTACCAGAAAGACCGTACCCTTGGCCAGAGCCTCGCCGCCCTTAAGGTGATGATGCAGACCAAGGGACTCTGCGAGCCGTGGATGCTCATGCCGCTGACCCGCCTTTCAGCTGACGAGGAACAAGCCATTGTTTGTCAAATGAGAAATGAGAAATGAGGAATGAGTAATTATGATTACCTCAAGCCCCTATGCTTTGCGATTACACCTATGTCATTTTGCACAATCATATAATAATTACTAATTACTCATTACTAATTACTCATTAAATTTGAACAACTATGCACATCATAGACTACATCATCGTGCTGCTGTCCATACTGGCAGCCATCGGTACGGGTGTCTGGTTCGCCCACAAGCAGAAAGACACGTCGCAGTATTTTGCCGGAGGTGGCAAGATTCCCGCCTGGGCGGTAGGCATCTCCATCTTCGCCACGCTGATATCGAGTGTGACATTCCTCGCCTATCCGGGTGCCGCCTATGCCGACAACTGGATACTCTTGGTACAAGGTCTGATGGTACCCATTGTACTGTTGGCACTGGTAGGCGTCATTGTGCCCTTGTTCCGCAAGGTCATCCGCCTGTCCACTTACGAATATTTTGAGCGCCGTTTCGGACTCTTTGCCCGTCTCTATTCATCGTTTGCCTTCACGCTGGGCCACTTCTCCAAAGCCGGTACCGTGTTCTTCCTTGTGTCGATGGCCTTGGCGACGTTCCTTGACATCAACATCTATACCATTGTCATGGTACTGGGCATCACCATCATCGTCCTGACGCTGTTTGGCGGCATGGAGGCCATCGTGTGGATGGACGTGGCACAGGGATTCCTGCTCATCGGCGGCGGCATTATCTGCATCGGCATCCTGCTGTTCGGCATCGAGGGCGGACCGGCAGAGACGTTCCGCATCGCCTCGGAGTTCGACAAGATTTCGTTTGGTCCCTACGACTGGGATCTGACACAGCTGACGTTCATCGTGATGGTGCTCAACGGCATCTTCTACGCCTTACAGAAATATGGCACCGACCAAACCATAGTGCAGCGCTACCTGGCAGCCAAGAACAACCATGAGGCCAAGAAGGCGGCCTACATCGGTGTGCTGATGTCGGTACCCATCTGGGCGCTGTTCATGTTCATCGGCACAGCACTCTTCGCCTACTACCACGCGCAGGGCGCTCCCCTGTTGCCCGAGGGCATCAAGGCCGACGAGGTGTTCCCCTACTTCATAGCCCACGAGTTGCCCGTAGGCATCCGCGGTCTCATCATTGCCGCCCTGGCAGCAGCCGCCATCTCCAGTCTGGACTCAGACCTGAACTGTCTGTCGGCCATTGCCGTACAGGACTACTACATGCGATTCCGCAAAGAGGCCACCGACCAGGAGCAACTGAACTTCGGTCGTTGCATGGTCGTGGCAGCGGGTATTGGTGCCATTGCCGTAGCCTGCCTCTACATCACCTGGGGCGGCGAGGGCGTGCTGGGTGCGCTGTTCTCGCTCTATGCCATCTTCTCGGCGGGCATCGTCGGCATCTTCATCCTCGGACTGTTCAGCCGCCGTGCCAACAAGCAGGGGCTCTACATCGGCATAGCCGCTGCCGTGCTCTATACGGCCTATGCCGTGCTGACCTCTACGAAGGTTGACATTGACGGCGACGGTGTGAAGCAGACGTTGATAGACCTGGGCGACTGGAACTTCAGCCACCATAAATACATGCTGGGCGTCTATAGCCACCTCATCGTCCTCGTGGTGGGCTATGTGGCCAGTTTCTTCTTCAAGACGCCGCTGGCCGACAAGGAACTGACCATCTGGGGCTACTTGGAGGAGCGGAAGAAGTACTGAGCGGAAGTTCAATGCCTGACGCGTGTTATGACAAAACACGGCGTCGAACGTCTGAAATATAAAACAAACAAAAGAAACGAAATATGAAAGCAATCACATTATTGCAGCCGCAGAAAATCGTGTTCGGCACGGGCTGCATCGAGACATTCACGGAAGACTACAAGAAGATGGGCCTGCAGCGCCTGATGGTGCTGACGGCACCCCCTATCCTACCCCTCATCGAGGAACCGCTGGCAAGCCTCAAGGCGGCAGGTGTCAGCATCGAGACATGCCAAGACATCCTGGCAGAGCCGACCGTCAACGACTTCAAGAAAATCCTGGAGGCGGCCCGCCAGTTCAAGGCTGACAGCGTGGTAGGCATCGGAGGCGGAAGCGTGCTCGACGTGACCAAACTCGTGGCAGCTTTCATCAACAGCGACCAGCAGGTGGAAGACTGCTTCGGAACAGGATTCATCAAGCGGAAGGGACTGTGGTTTGCCTGTCTGCCCACGACGGCAGGAACGGGCAGCGAGGTGTCGCCCAACGCCATCCTGCTGGACGAGCGCGACCATCTGAAGAAGGGCATCGTGTCGCCCTACCTCATTGCCGATGCGGCCTATGTAGACCCCAAACTGACGTGGACCGTACCCGCCAAGGTGACGGCTGACACGGGAATGGACGCCCTGACACATTGCATCGAGGCCTACACCAACAAGTTTGCCCATCCTTCTGTTGACATCTACGCCCTGCAGGGCATCCGCCTGATTGCCGCCAACCTGAAGCGTGCCGTGAAAGACGGCAAAGACAAGGAGGCTCGCGAGGCGCTGGCCTTCGGTTCGCTGTATGGCGGACTGTGCTTAGGTCCTGTCAACACCGCTGCCGTCCATGCCTTGAGCTACCCTCTGGGTGGCGAGTTCCACATCCCCCACGGACTCAGCAACGCCATCCTCTTACCCTCGGTTATGAAGTTTAACATGCCTGCCAACATCAAGCGCCACGCTGAAGTGGCCATTGCCTTAGGTTGTCAGCCTGGCAAGAACGACGAGGATACCGCACAGCGTGGTGTCGATTTCATCTATCGCTTGGCAGAAGCCGTAGGCATTCCCAAGAAGCTGACCGACTTGGGCATCCCCCAGACCGCTGTCCCAGGTATGGCCAAAGCCGCCATGCAGGTACAGCGACTGCTGAAGAACAACCCCCGCGAACTGACGGAACAAGATGCCCTGGAAATCTACAACTCCCTGTACTAAACCTGTTATTCTGTTATTCTGTCTTTAAATTGTTATTATGTCTATGAAACCGATATTAGCCATCACCATGGGCGACCCCGCAGGCATCGGTCCTGAGATTACCGTTCGCGCCCTGAACCGCAAAGAGACTTACGAGAAGTGCCGCCCGCTGGTCACTGGCGATGCCGCCATCATGCAGCAAGCCGTCCAACTATTAGGCTTCGACCTGCAAGTAAATGCCATCCAAGACGTCAAGGAGGCCAAGTTCGAATATGGCACCATCGACGTCATTGACTTAAAGTGCGTTGACCTCGCCACCTTCGAGTTCGGCAAGGTACAGCCCCAGTGTGGCAACGCCGCCTTCCAGTATATCAAGAAAGCCATCGAACTGGCGATGGCTAATGAGGTGGACGGCACCGTGACGGCTCCGCTGAACAAGGAGGCGCTGAACCTGGCCGGTCACCACTACGACGGACATACGGAGATATACGCCACGTTCACCCATACGAAGAAGTATGCCATGATGTTGGCTGACGAGAACATCCGCGTCATCCACGTTTCGACCCATGTGCCACTGCGCAAGGCGTGTGATCTGGTAAAGAAGGCACGCGTCATCGAGTGCGTGGAACTCATCGACGACGCCTGCCGCCAGTTTGGCATTGAGAAGCCCCACATCGGTGTGGCAGGCCTCAACCCCCACTCGAGTGAGAACGGTATGTTCGGCTACGAGGAGGCACAGGAGATCATCCCTGCCATCGAGGAACTCACGGCACGAGGCTTCAACGTAGAAGGGCCCGTTCCACCCGACAGCATCTTCGCCAAGGCCAAGTGCGGTCAGTTCGACGGCTGCGTCGCCATGTATCACGACCAGGGCCACATCCCCTTGAAGGTCTGTGCCTTCAACTGGAACAAGGAAACGGGCAAGATGGAGTCGGCCAGTGGTGTGAACATCACACTGGGACTACCCATCATCCGCGTCTCGGTAGATCACGGCACTGCCTTCGACGTAGCAGGCAAGGGCATTGCCAACGACAGCGCCATGACACTATCCATTGACTACGCCACCCGTATGGCCATCTACCGGAAAGGGAAGATGTAAGAAGGAAGAGGAATGATAGTCATTGCCGACGATATTACAGGGGCTGCTGAGATGGCAGGCATTGCTTTTGCGCGTGGTGCGGAAGTCCGTTTGACTTGTGGATGTCCTGTGTGTGGATGTAACATAGCCACACACCCCATTACCGTCATCGCCACCGACACCCGTTCCATGAGCGAGACAGAAGCCGTTGCCGAAACCCTCCGCATCGCCTCAGCCATCAGCCATCAGACATCACCCATCTTCAAGAAGACCGACTCCGCCCTGCGCGGCCATGTGGTAGCCGAGCTTACCGCCCTGATGGAGACCACTGGCTATGCAAGGGCTGTCTATCTGCCTGCCAATCCTTCGAAAGGGCGCATCATCCGCGGAGGCACGTATTATATCAACGGCAAGCCCATCCACGAAACGGACTTCAGCTTCGACCCGGAGTTCCCTGCCAAGACCTCCGTACTCAGAGAACGCTTTCCTGACGCCGAGGGAAAAGGCATCCTCATGCCCGATGCTGAAAGCGAGGAGGACATCCGCAACATCATCGCCCACTATAACGACGGGCAAACGCTTTTTGCAGGAGCAGCGGACTTGTTTTCTGCCTTGCTGAGCAGTCAGGAAGAAAAACAAGGAGACTGTCCCATAGATTCCAGAAACCACGAGTCCACCGACATCTCAAGGGCTTCCGGATTATCCAGCACCCTCGTCCTTTGTGGGAGTACTCAGAGCAAGCCCTTGGATTTAGGCATTCCCATTGCCTCCATGCCTCGCGATATCTACGACGGCGCGAACGACATCAGCCACTGGGACACCAGCGCCTACGAAAAGGAACATAGCCTTATCCTCACCATTCCGTTTACCCATCGTACAGGCAAAGAGGTGGCTGTCCATCTGCGTAACATCATGGCACGCAAAACCAAGGAACTCATCGCCCTGCACACTCCCCACCATCTCATCATCGAAGGGGGAGCCACCGCCTGGGCTACCCTGCAGGCTTTAGGCTGGACACAGTTCAGAATAGAGCGACAAATAGCCCCTGGCGTCGTACAAATGAGCGCCACCAACGGGACATTGGTGACGCTCAAGCCTGGCAGCTACCCTTGGGGGCCTCTGCTTTAATCTTTTAGCGAATAGGTAACGGTTGTTACCACTCGCACCTTCTTAATATATGGGGTATTGCTGTCGCGGTCGTCGATGCTGAACTGGCCTTGGTCTGCGCTGACTATCTTGTCCAACTTAGAATGTGAATTCTCAGCAAACTGTTGTGCCGTCTTCTCGGCATTCTCAATAGCCTCTTGCATCATCTTGGGCTTCATCTCCTTAAACGATACAAACTCGTATTTCACAGGATTGTCGTAGCCTCCATCCACAATGGCCACACCCTCTTTCAGCAAGTCGCCCTGACGGGCAATAATCTGGCGCACCTGCTTCACATTCTGCGAAGTAACGGTAATGACAGAGGTGATGATATAGCGGTATGCCTTGTTGTTGTCACTATACTCACGGGCCTGAAGATCGACTACCTGAGGAGCATTCTCCGTCAACTCCGTATCCTTGATACCGTTGCGCAACAGGAAGCCTTTGATCTTCTTCTGCGTAGCCCCAATCTTGTCATACAGTCCAGGAAGGTCGTTGCCGACCTCCTTCGACACGATAGGCCACGTCACCTTATCAGCCTCCACCTCTTGCTCTGCCAGTCCCTTCACGTTCACCTTACGGTCCTTCTCAGAAAAATTGTCAATGCCGGCCTTAATAAACCAGCCCAGGCAAACCAGTCCTAATGCTATCAGGGCTGCGCCCAATACGCTTTTCTCTTTCATACGCATTCCATATTAAATGTTTGACGCCGCAAAAGTAGAAAGCTTTCCGAACATTCACAAAGGATTTTCCCTATTCATTTGGATATTTTCCCTAATTTTAGTAATTTTGCACCCAAAATATAATCGATTATACAATAATGGCAGAAAAGAAATTCAAAAGAACGACGGTGACGTCAGCACTGCCCTATGCGAATGGCGGTGTACACATCGGTCACCTGGCTGGTGTCTATGTGCCAGCCGACATTTACGTGCGTTATCTCAGACTGAAAAAGGAGGATGTATTGTTTATTGGTGGTTCTGATGAACATGGTGTACCCATTACCGTTCGTGCCCGCAAGGAAGGCATTACCCCACAGGATGTGGTTGACCGTTACCATAGCATGATCAAGAAATCGTTCGAGGAGTTCGGTATCTCGTTCGACATCTATAGCCGCACCACCAGCAAAACCCATCATAAGTTTGCTGCTGAATGGTTCCGTAAGTTGTACGACGAAGGAAAGCTCGTAGAAGAGACCACCGAACAACTGTACGACGAGGAGGCCAAGCAATTCCTGGCCGACCGCTATGTAGTGGGTGAATGTCCCCACTGCCACTCAGAGGGTGCCTATGGCGACCAGTGTGAGAAGTGCGGACGCGACCTGAGTCCCACGGAGTTAATCAATCCCAAATCGACTATCTCGGGTTCTACCCCCGTGCTGAAGGAGACCAAGAACTGGTATCTGCCTTTGAACGAGTATCAGGAGTGGCTGAAGCAGTGGATTCTGGAAGGTCACAAGGAGTGGCGTCCCAACGTCTATGGACAGTGCAAGTCATGGTTGGAGATGGATTTACAGCCCCGTGCTATGACGCGCGACCTGAACTGGGGTATCCCAGTACCCATTGAGGGTGCAGACGGCAAGGTGCTCTACGTCTGGTTCGATGCCCCCATCGGCTATGTCAGCAATACGGTAGAGCTCTGTGAGAAGGAGCCAGAGAAGTGGGGTTCATGGCAGAAGTGGTGGCAGGACGAGGACACTCGTCTGATACACTTCATCGGCAAGGACAACATCGTGTTCCACTGCATCATCTTCCCCGTTATGATGAGAGCTCATGGCAAGTATATCATGCCTGACAACGTGCCCTCGAACGAGTTCCTGAACTTAGAGAATGATAAGATTTCAACCTCACGCAACTGGGCTGTCTGGTTGCACGAATACTTGGTAGACATGCCTGGCAAGCAGGATGTGTTGCGCTATGTACTGACTGCCAATGCTCCTGAGACGAAAGACAACAACTTTACTTGGAAGGACTTCCAGGACCGTAATAACAACGAGTTGGTTGCTGTCTATGGCAACTTCGTAAACCGTGCCCTCCAGCTGACCAAGAAATATTGGAATGGCATAGTACCCGCCTGTGGCGAATTGCAGGAGGTGGATAAAGCAGCCCTCGCAGAGTTCAAGGACGTGAAGCAGAAAGTAGAGGCTTTGCTCGACCAGTTCAAGTTCCGCGATGCCCAGTTCGAGGCTATGAACCTCGCCCGCATTGGAAACCGCTACATCACCGAGTGCGAGCCTTGGAAAGTATGGAAGACCGATCCCAAGCGTTGCGAGACTATCCTGAACATCTGCTTACAGCTGACTGCCAACCTGGCTATTGCCTTCGAGCCCTTCCTGCCTTTCTCCAGCAAGAAGTTGCGTGACATGTTGAACCTCGAGAGTTTTGACTGGAACGAACTGGGTTCTACAGACCTGTTGAAGGCCGGTCACCAGTTGGGCGAGCCATCGCTGCTCTTCGAGAAGATAGAGGATGATGTCATCCAGAAACAGCTCGACAAGTTGGAAGCCACCAAGAAAGCCAACGAGGCTGCCAATTTCAAAGCGGCTCCTATCAAGGACACTTGCTCCTTCGAGGACTTCGAGAAGCTGGACATCCGCGTGGGACTTATCAAAGACTGTCAGCGCGTGCCCAAGAGCAAGAAATTGTTGCAGTTCACCATTGACGACGGCTCAGGCACAGACCGCACCATCCTCAGCGGTATAGCCGCTTTCTACGAAGACCCCTCCGTGCTTGTAGGCAAGCGCATCCTCTTCGTTGCCAATTTCGCGCCACGCAAGATGATGGGTATCGAGAGCCAGGGTATGATACTCTCTGCCGTTGATTTCGACGAAAGCCTCAGCGTAGTAACCACAACTAAGGACGTCAAGCCTGGTAGCCAGGTGGGATAATAAAAAGGAAAAGGGAAAAGTGAACAATAAAGGCTGCAAGTTTTGCAGCCTTTATTGTTTTGTCAACTCCTACCAAACAGCCATTTCTTGAAGAACGGACTGACACGCAAGATGTTCGACGTAATGACACTAAACCCGATAACCAATAAAGCCAGGAAAATAGATATCGTAGTATCCAGTATGAAGTTATGACGATACTGGCTGAAGAACGAGCCTAACGTCGGCAGATTGGGCATGAACAGATAATGAATCAAGTAGATATCCAAGGTACGGCGTCCGATATACTGAAAGCTGCGACCTATCACAGTACGCTGGGTGAAATACTGATGATAATGGCGGAAATACATGAACACCATAGTCAGCAGGATGAAGCGAGCCAAGGTCAAAGGAATGATGGCCCATGTCATACGAAGGGTATGCCATTGCAAGGCATCCAAGGCCGCAAAGATAACCAATATAACGATAACGGGATAGAACCAGCGGCTGTCCATGATACGCTGTGCCCCATCCCAATAACGGCGCACCATATTGCCATAAAGGAAGAAGGGGAAATACATGAACAACTGGTTAATGCTGGAAGTGTTCATAAACTCGCTGGGGGTGCCTCGCCATCCAAAAGCCCATGAGAAATACTTTGGCTGATAGCAGGTCTCGTAAAAGCACAGGGAGATGATGAACAATATGGTAATGGGAATCCATGACTTCACCTTTAACTTGCTCTCAAAATAGCAGAAGATGTAATAGATAATAAACATGTAAAGCAGTGCACACGTATCTTCTTCAGCAGAAGGGTTCCTAAAGTCTTGCCATTCCACAGAAGGCCGGCCTTATAGGCAAGGAAGCCACTGACAAAGAAGAACAAGGGCATACGGAACATGACCAAAAACTGCATGGATGATGAAACCTTCGGAGACATACCCAAGCCAAGGCCTAACACATGGTTCGCTACTACCAATATCATGGTAAACCCACGAAGAGAATCAAGCCACTCCAGACGAGGCTTCTTTTGTACACTCTGTTGAACTGCTATTTCCATAAATATCTTATTTCCTCTGCAAAATTACATCTTTTTATTTTGAACTTCAAATATTTATCCGTATTTTTGCACAAAAATAGAATGAAAAAGATAGATGCTGGTATTCAATGGTTGCGACAAACCATTAGTCGGGTATGGGAAATGATGCCATCAAAGCCAATGACACCATCGCAAGTTCCCATTGACATTGTCATCCCCATCATCGGAAAAGATTTAGACATTCTGCCACTTTGTCTGCAAGGCATCAGGAAGAACGTCAGCCATACCGTCAAGGACATTTATATCGTGGCTCCCAACGATCCTGCCATCAAGGCTTTCTGCGAAAAGGAACATCTTGTCTTTGTCGAGGAGAGCACCATTTTCAATTTCTCACCACGTGAGCTGAACCTGATGATCACCAGTCCTAACGGTCATACTGTCAACAGAAGCGGATGGTTGTTCCAGCAGTTTGTCAAGTTGTCAGGAAAGGTAGGCACCTGTGACTACTTCCTCTGCATTGACGCTGACCATATCCTGATACGTCCTCACGTCTTCCTGGACAAAGACGAGATACCCGTCTTTTATATGAGCGACGAATGTCATACCGCCTATTACAAGAACATCCGCAGACTGACGGGAAAACCCTATTTCTCCCTGCTTAGTTTTGTTGACCACAAGATGCTCTTCTCCAAGAAAGAACTGGCAGCACTCCGCCAGAGGATAGAACAAGCCAATGGTGGGCGCGAATGGAAGGAAGCCATCATTGCCTCCTATGACCTTACGGAAACATCCGGGTTCTCCGAGTTTGAGCTATACGGTCAGTTTGTCAGCAGGAAGCATGAACAGCCCTGGCGACAAGTCAAGTTGGCGTATAAAGACATGGCTGACTTCGAGACGCTGACAAAACGATATGCAGCGAAATACCATTGTATAACCTTTCCTTGTTACCTGAAATGAGCGAAGGACTCAAACAGCGAACAGCCAAAGGACTCCTGTGGGGTGCCATCAACAATCTGACTTCTCAGCTGTTGATGGCGTTGATAGGTATTATCCTGGGACGACTTCTTACTCCTGCCGATTATGGCATGGTAGGAATGCTGGCTATCTTCTCGGCTATAGCAGGATCCCTGCAAGAGAGCGGATTTACAGCTGCCCTGACCAACCTGAAAGAGGCTACGCACAAAGAATATAATGCAGTTTTCTGGGCCAGCACAGCCATTTCCATTCTCCTTTACATGGTACTCTATCTGTGTGCACCTCTTATTGCCAGCTATTTCCACCAACCCGAGTTGGTGAGTCTGTCAAGACTGGTGTTTGCCTCGTTGCTGTTAGCGGGCATTGGCATAGCCCATGCTGCCTATATGTTCAGAAACATGATGAACCGCGAGAAAGCCATTACGGGGTTCTTCGCTTTGGTGGGCAGTGGTATAGTGGGCATCACGCTGGCACTCAACGGCTTTTCGTACTGGAGTCTGGCTTGGCAACAGTTCACATATATCTGTATCATCAACATCGGACGACTTTACTTTGTAAGATGGCTGCCTTCCCTTCACATTGACTTTACCCCCATCCGCGAGATGATTGGTTTCAGCAGCAAGATATTGATTACCAACATCATCAATCAGATAAACAACAATATCCTGTCGTTTATCTTCGGACGACTGTTTACTGCCGGTGCCGTAGGAAACTACACACAGGCTGCCAAATGGAACACCATGGGGCACTCGCTGATTTCAGGAACCATGCAACAGGTTGCCCAACCTGTGCTGGCATCTATCAACGAGGAGGAGAACAGGCAGCTGAACGTATTCCGTAAGATGCTACGATTTACGGCGTTAATCTCTATGCCTGCCATGCTGGGACTGGCTTTTATAGCCGATTTCATTGTGGTATTGTTAGGAGAGCAATGGGCTGACAGTGTGACACTGCTGCGACTGCTATGCATCAGCGGTGCTTTCCTGCCCATTCACACCTTATATCAAAACCTGTTTATCAGTCATGGAAGGTCAGACACGTATATGTGGTGTACGATAGCACTCGTCATTACACAAATTGTCGTGGTGATGGTATTTGCCTCCTGGGGCATTGAAGTCATGATAGCAGCATACGTAGCAACGCTTGTCCTATGGACGGGTATTTGGCAGGTGTTGACCTACAAACTGATACAATTTCGTTTTCTCGACCTGCTCAAAGACGTATGTCCCTTCCTGCTGGCAGCCCTGGCCTCTATCGCCGTAGCCTATTATGCCACATTAGCCATCAGCAACACCATAGGCCTTATCCTTTCGAGAATCGTTATAACATCCCTGCTTTACGTGGCCATCATGAAGATAGCCCACGTGAAGATATTCCAAGAATGTATTCAATTCCTTTTCAAGCATCATGAGACTAATCATTGAGAAAATCAAACTGGCCCTGTTTAAGAGAACAGGAGTTGTTCAGCAGAAGAAGAACCATGCCTCATGGGAAGCGAAAGGCTATCGCAACGAGCCTTCCGTAAGTTTTGTCATCCAGTCTCATAACAAGAGTCTGCAAATCTGTCATATCCTTCCCAAGCTTCGCCAATACAACGATTCGGAAATCATCGTGATAGACGATGGTTCCAGCATGGAACATACCAAACGGCTCACGGAAGCATTGACGGGTGCCAATGAGTTCTTACTGCGTGCCAACGACCTGTTTGAGAATGTCACCTACGACAAAGCCTTACGACTGGCCAACGGCAAATATGTCGCCCTGATGCAAGACGATGACGACTTCGAGGATGTCAGTTGGGTTACCGAGGCTATCGCTCTTTTCGAGAGGCACCCCAAGATGGTTATCCTTGGCGGCAACTGGGCAGTCAACCTGATATTCAAAACAGAGGAGCAGAAAAGATACGGAATCCGTCAGGATATGGGCGATAGCAAGTTCCAGTTTGTGCATTCCGTCAACCGTGCTCCGATGTGGGTACGAAAAGACCTCTTCGATCAGTATCTTCACCACATAGACTTCCGCTTCGCTCCCTTCCAGTACGACGACGACGAGCTATGCCTGCGTTCATGGCTGCAAGGGCTGCAAGTAGGATGGTATGACGCGAAGTTCCATTCGCTAACAGCAGGAGGTATGCGCCTCTGGAATACGGAGTTCACCAAAGAACAGGCAGAGCGTAACGGACATTTGCTTTACCAGTTGTATGCTGATAAGATGGAAGAGATAACCCGAAAAGTAGCAGAAAGTAACCTATAAAACCTCATATATGAATTATGCGCTGATTATAGCCGGAGGCTCTGGCAACAGGATGGGACAAGACATTCCCAAACAATTCATGCATGTGGACAACTGTCCCATTATCATTCACACGATGCGGGCTTTCCAACAACATGCCGACATCCACGGTATCGCAGTAGTATGTCTGGCCGGATGGGAAACCGTAGTACAGTCGTATGCCAACCAGTTTTGCATCGACAAGCTGAAATGGATATTCCCTGGAGGCAGCAACGGCCAGGAGTCTATCCATAATGGTATCTACGGATTGAAAGAGGCTGGTTGCCAAGATGATGATCTGGTATTGATTCACGATGCCGTGCGTCCGCTGCTCTCACAGGATATCATTTCCTCCAATATCGCCACTTGTCAACAATACGGTTATGCCATTACAGGTATCAAGTGCCGCGAAGCCATCTTGGAAAGTGAGGACGGATTTGCCAGCACCACCAGTATTCCCCGTGACAAACTGGTTCGTACACAGACCCCCCAGACCTTCCGTTTGAAGAACATCATAGCCGCCCACGAGGAAGCCAAGGAAAAAGGCATTACCAATTCGGTTGCATCCTGCACGCTGATGGCAGAACTGGGTGGTAGAGAGATGCACATTGTGCCAGGCTCCGAGAAGAACATCAAGGTTACCACCGTCGAGGACCTTGAGATACTGAAAGCCCTTATGAACATAAAAGCTGAATCATGGCTGAAATGACATCCTACCAGCAAGACATCAAGAAGGCTACGGAGCACCTGACCCTACCGCAGCATGGCAACATCCTTGTCACAGGAGCCACAGGACTGATTGGTGGTTGCTTGGTTGATATGCTGATGCAGCATAGTCTGTGTCATGTCTATGCGATGGGGCGTAACATAGAGCGGGCAAGAACACGTTTTAAGCCATATCAGGGCGATAAGCGTTTCCACTTCCTGCAGCATGACATTTGTGAGCCTTTAACATGGACTACTGACTTTCACTACATCATTCATGCTGCCAGTAATGCAAGTCCCAATTTCTTCCAACAGTCACCCGTAGAGGTCATGAAAGCCAACCTGAACGGACTCTGCCATTTGGTAGAATACGGGATGAAGCACCACCTGCAACGGATGGTTTATGTATCTTCTGGCGAGATATACGGAGAAGGTGACGGCAGCATCTTCACTGAACAAAGCAGTGGCTATATCGACATCCTTTCTCCACGAGCCTGCTATCCCTCTTCCAAGCGAGCTGCGGAAACACTATGTGCAGCCTATTGTAAAGAGTATGGCACACCCATCGTGATAGCCCGTCCCTGTCATACCTATGGACCTTATTTCACAGAGAGCGACAATCGCGTCTATGCACAGTTTATCCGCAATGTCCTACGTGGCGAAGACATCGTCATGAAAAGTAAGGGAGAGCAATACAGGTCATGGGTCTATGTCGTAGATTGTGCGGCTGCCATCTTATTGCTGTTAGCAAAAGGACAAAGTGGCGAAGCATACAATGTAGCCCATGCAGACTCCAATATCACTATCCGCCAACTGGCGGAGAAGATAGCAGGAATCGGCGGCAGAAAGGTTGTCATGCAAATTACAGAGAATGGCAATACGACACCTATCACCAAAGCTGTTTTCTCGACAGAGAAAATCGAGCAATTAGGATGGAAGCCCCTCTTCTCCATAGACGAAGGCCTTAGTCACACTTTGGATAGTAGTGACGGCCTATCTTGCGCATAACCTCTGCTACAGGTTCTTCCGCATCCATGTTAAAATACTCCTTGAAATGATGCGACTCTCGCTTCTCGACAGGAGGCAGTTGCATGTAATCGCCAAAGAAATGGCGCAAATAGTGGTCATAGCCTCCCGACAAACAAACCTCTAAGCCCTCAAACGGAAACTTCACAGCTTTGCTGACCCACTCACGGGGATAGATTTCCTTATCGCCATAGATACCACAATACACTACCACGCGACTGGTTGAGCCAAAGGGATGCTTGTAGCATATCTCATCCATCATACGGAGCAGTTTCCTACGGTAACTCTTACGGCCGAGAAATCCGCGTGTCTTATGACAGAAGCGTCCCCACTCATGAGGAGTCAGCAGTAATTGCAAGTATTCACCAAAAGTATAATGAGCCGAGATAGCTGCCAGACGATTCTGGATTTTGGTAAAGCGGCGTTTCAGACGGATGGCTTCCTGCATGTTCTCTGCCGTTCCGTCGAGGGGGAATATATCAACAAACAGTCCAAAGACACAAGGTGTATCATGTCGTTCCAAGATTGTGGTTCCCTTCTTGCATAACTTAGAGAAATACATGAAGTAATTATCCTTATTATAAGGAGTGAGCAATTCGAAATCTCCCAAGTCCGTCTGTTGGCAGATAGCGATGAAACGGTCGTAGTCAGGACGGGGCATAAAGACATCAATATCGTCATCCCATGGTATCATGCCATGATGGCGAACTGCCCCGATGGCTGTTCCGCCACAACAATAATAGTCTATATGGTGCTCTTCACAAATGGAAATCAGTTTTTTCAAGATGCCGAGTATGATAGCATTCCATTTGGGTTGCTCCTGGGAAGTTATTTCTTGCATATTTGTTTCTTTTTTGTTGACGGTGCAAAGTTACTAAGAAAAAAAGAAAGAATCTCAATTTTTATCATTATCTTTGTCGCAAAAATACAGTCATCATGAAGTTTGCGTTCATCATCTCCGCA
>CACXTX010000047.1 GCA_902770635.1 uncultured Prevotellaceae bacterium
CTGGCTTTGGGCAGGCATACCCCTGATAGGTGCCCCGCTGATGATATACTACCTCCGTGTTGACTACAAGCGTACACATCACCGTACCCATGAGCAGGGCTATATTCTGACGCTATGGATATTTATTGGCATCGCCTCTTGTGTGGGTGGTGCGGCCATGGGGTTTGCCGGTGTCTTCGAGAAATTCTTCTTCTCCTATCTGGGACTGCTCTGCGGCCTGGGGTGTTTCCTGACGGGCATCATCCTGGACTTCCGTCCGAAGACCGTCTGTGGCATCATCGCCTCTCTGCTCTCCATCATCCCGCTCTTTCTACAGGGCGAATACTGGCCATTGCAGCTCCTTGTGACGTCCGTCATCGTCACCATTGCGCTCATCATTCCCGGCCATCTGTTCAAGAAGTATGTCAGGGAGTACTATTCATAAAGAAACCGAATCAGTTAATATAAAGAATTTGTTATGAGTCCATTTAAGTTTGCCGTCATCAATCCCCTGCTCCACAGCGAGCTGCGGTTGAAAATCATGGTCGCCCTCGACTCACTGAAGAGTGCCGACTTTATGTATCTCTGTCAGATTACCGGCTCTACGCGCGGTAATGTGAGCACACAGATTACAACACTGAAGGAGGCTGGTTACATCGAGGTGTCGAAGCTGGGCATTGGCCGTTTCTCACGTACCACCTGTAGCATCACCAACAAGGGCCGCGAAGCCCTGCAAGCTTACGAAAAAGGCCTGCGCCGCCTGTTCAGCGAGCGTGTGCCTGATGATGTGGAGACAGTAAAAACGAATACTGGAAAATAGCCGTTTATGACCATAGATAATGCGGATCTAACTGAATTCTATATATATAAATGTTTATTTTATAAACCTACCTAAATATTATGCTTATGAAGACAAAACTAACCAAAAAAACTTATGAGAAGCCTGGTATGCAGGTGGTCTTGTTGCAGAGCCGAACGCATCTGCTGCAGATGAGCAATCCTGGTGATTATCCTGATGGGGGAGATCCATGGACAAATCCCTAAGTTACTAACCTAATTAAAACAAAAGACGTATGAAAACAGTAAAATCATATATGTGGATGGCAGCTGCCACAATGATGGTAGCCGCTTTGGGAGCTTGCTCGAATGACGACATAACAGCTATACAAACACCTGTGCAGAAAGGTAATGTGGTTACCCTGACCGCTACGCTATCGCCTAAAGGTGGTGATGGAGTGACAAGAGCTTTGACAGACAATGGAACAACTATTGGTTCTGCATGGGCAGTAAACGAGGAAATCTGTGTGGAGTATACAAATGCAGATGAAGACTTTGTAGATGCAAAAGGAATTATTACCGCTGTTGATGGTGATGGTAAAGCTACAGTTCCTGTTAATCTTGTTAATCCCAAGGATGGAAACACGGACATCTATTTCCACTATCCTTATAGTATTGCTAAAGGAATTAAAGACCTTACCGCGGATCAGATTGGAACGTTAGATGACATTGCCGCCAACTTCGACGATTTCGATGGCGATGGCATATTGAGTGTGTCTGCTGGTGTTGCTACACTTCCTTCTGATGTAACTATGACCAGAAATGTTAGTATATGGAAACTAGCATTCAAGGTTGGAGATAGTGATATCACAAATACCATTACAGCTCTGAATATCAATATCAGTGACGGAGCTAGAGAGTATGATGTCACTCCCTCTGCGCTCGATGCCATTTATGTTGCCTTAGGTGATGTTAGCAGTACAAATGTCACTATTACAGCTGCAACTCCATCAGGTATCTACTCATCTACGAAGGATGAAGTTACCCTTGAGCCTGGCTATTTCTATCGTTCAACAGTTACGCTGACTGCTGCAGCTGCAAGCGGGACATATAGAGTATATTCAGACCGTATAACCTTTGACAATGAGGCTATCCCCGGTGGAGCTACCACAGTGACAAGTGGAACAACCACGTGGACAGGTGATTTAGTGGTTAGCGGAAGTGTGACCATCACAGGCGATGTGCACCTTACTGGTAATACAAACCTTATCCTCAAAGACGGCGCATCTCTAACGGTCAACGGCTGTATCTTTGGTGGTGTAGATTATGAACATGGCTTTGTATATGCTCTGAATATCTATGGGCAAGAGTTGAGCACGGGTAAACTGACAATTGATTACTCTGGTAGTCATAGCTTAGGTGTATTAACAGCTTCTGAGCTCAATATTCACGGAGGTATCATTACCGTAGGAGGAACGGGAGTTTGGCAGGCCTTTGAGCCAAATGTATTTAATGTCTATCACGGAACTGTAAGTGGCACCGGCCTTGTTAGCGGCATTGTTCCTATGGGAAATACACATTTTTATGGGGGAAATATTACTGCCGTTGGTAATTACCAAGCTGCTATTTTATTGCCTAATGGTGGAAAAACACTAACTATTTCGGGAGGTACAATTAACGCAACCAACGTTGGTGGAAGCACAGCAATAGAAACTGTACATAGCATTATTATTTCTGGTGGTACAATAACGGCAACTGGTGGCGAAAATGGTCCAGGATTTAAGGCTGTTAGCATTACTGTTTCTGGTGGAAAACTGACAGCTGTTGGTGGTGATGCTCTTGCTGCCTCTGATTCAGATGGTCGTTCTGGCATCATAGGCGACATCACAGTTAGTGGTGGTATCGTAACGGCAACTGGCGGTGCAAAAGATGGTAGTGGTACTGATGGACTTGGCGTTGATAATAGTTCTACTATCGTCGTTGGCCCTGGAATAACCTTCTATGAAGGAGATACACCGAATCCAACATCTACTGGAACTCCTCCAACTTGTACAAAGCGATATGTAATCATCAAGTAGCTCTAGGTAACGCACCTCACAGCGTGCCTGGCACGGTGTGAGGTTCAATCAAGATAAAAACAAGAAGGCTATTTGAACATAGGGACGGGTTCCTGTTTCATATAGAAATTATAGTTTGTTCATTGAGATATTTTGTTGGTGATTCTCGTTTGTTGTTGGAGCCGCTATATATAGGCGGCTCCAACAACAAACATAAATCTTATCACGGCATCAGCATAACTGACACGTTTTTCTTTGAGTGCTGAGTAAGAGTAACACGACGAGCCTCTTACTATGCATAGGGCAGTGTATAGGGCAAAAAGAGAAGATGAACGAAAATAATCATGGAATTATTTGCTTTTCTCGAAAATAGTTCGTAACTTTGCATCAGAAAAAGAAAAAGTGTCGCCATAGGGCTAGAGCCCCGTTTGTATCGGCAAGCGACTTGCTAATGTGCACACTCTCTAAGCTCCGTCTAGGACAAGAGCCCCGTTCGTATCGGTAAGCGACTTGTTAACGTGTGGTCATTAATGATGGCATATGGTTTATATATGTCACCGTCAGCTAATCGGCGCATACAAAGGATTGTTCGGCATCCCAACTCACGACTGAAATAGGCAAAATAGGCACTCTCAAAATGCTTGCCTTCGGCAATAGGTCTCCATCCCAAATAGGTGGCTTTTGCAATGTAGCCGGGAATGTCTTTTGCCAATGCATTCTTTATGGCATTGAATTTGTCATCGCCTACGTTCTTGCTAACAATGGTTTTTAGGTCGGTTTTGGTAATCTCTACCCGCATTGTAATCTCGTTGGTAATGATAAAGCGCAAAGGACGTCCTTTCAGCAGTTCTGCCTGTTGTAGGACTTCTTCCCTAATACGTTTACTTTCTTTGTAAAAGTCTTCTAATGTCCTTTTTGCCATTTCGTCTGCAAAGGTAGTAATTATTTTGTAAACATCCAAGAATGTCATATAAAAGTTGTGACACGATGTTCTACATGCGCTTGCAACGGCGCGGAAATCTTCGTGGGAACGCAGGGACAGATATAATAAAAATATGTCAACTACGCAAGAAAATAAGCAGAAAATCTGAAGTAATACTTCGGATATTCGTCGAAAATCCGAAATAAGAGTATCGTTATTAAGCCTTTATGCTTACGGCTGACCGCGTACCTAAAAAATTTTCTAAAACAGACCAATCGCTCTGTGAGCGTAATGAGAAACAAGGGTTCCCTAATCGAGGAACCCTTGTTTTTTGAGTGTTTGTAGCAGACCCTGGCTCATGGCTTCATTGTCCTTGCGCGTATAGCGGATGTCGGTGAAGATCTGGGCGAGGGTTTCTTTGTTGTTGATGCGCAGGAACTCGAGGTTCTCGGGCAGGTGCTCCTTGTCATAATAGTACTTGTCGATGTCGATACCCAGGTAGTCGCGGTAGGTCTCCTGATGGACAAAGCTGTCGAGGGGCAGCCGGTCGGAGAGGGGAGGCTGCTCGTCGGGCCATCCCACGGTGAGGGTGGCTACGGGCATGACCAGTCGGGGCAGCTGGAGGATATCGATAATCTGCTGGGGCATATAGACGGTGGTGCCCAGATAGCAGTAGCCCAGCCCCTCTTCGTCCATGAGATTGCAGAGTGTCTGGGTGTAGAGCAGGGCGTCGGTGGCCGCGTTGATGAACGACAGGAAATTGTCGTAGCCCGGCTCCGCCTGTCGGCAGCGGGCCCATGTGCTGGTGCGGTTGAAGTCGGCACATACGGTGAGCACGACGGGTGCCTGTGTCACCATCGGCTGGTTGAAGTGTGCGGGTGCCAGCTGCTGCTTGATCTCCTTGGAACGTGTGACGACGACGCTGTAGAGCTGCAAGTTGCCCATGGTCTGTGTACGGCTTGCCTCGCTGAGGAGCCTGTTCAGCAGTTCGTCACTGACTTCTTTCCCACTGTAATGGCGTATGGTTCGCCTTGTTGCTAAGTTTTTCATGCGTGCAAAGGTAAACATTCTTGTCCAAACCGGAAAACTTTTTTGGATTTTTAATATAGGAAGTTGTCCAAAATAGAAAACTTATCATTAACTTTGCAGCCAATTAAAACAGACTTGAAGTATATGGAATCGAGTAAGACATACACGTATGACGAGGCTTTCGAAGCCTCTTTAGCTTATTTCGGCGGCGACGAGCTGGCCGCCAGGGTGTGGGTGAACAAGTATGCCATGAAGGACTCTTTTGGCAACATCTATGAGAAGTCGCCCGAACAGATGCACTGGCGCATTGCCAACGAGATAGCCCGAATAGAGAAGAAGTACAAGAACCCGATGACCGCACAGGAGATTTTCGACCTGCTGGACCACTTCCGCTACATCGTGCCTGCGGGCAGTCCGATGACGGGTATCGGCAACGACCACCAGATAGCCTCGCTGTCCAACTGCTTCGTAATAGGACTGGACGGCAATGCCGACTCGTACGGCGCCGTGATGCGCATTGACGAGGAGCAGGTGCAGCTCATGAAGCGCCGCGGCGGTGTGGGTCACGACCTGAGCCATATCCGTCCGAAGGGCTCGCCGGTGAACAACTCGGCGCTGACCTCGACGGGACTGGTGCCTTTCATGGAGCGATATAGTAATAGTACGCGCGAGGTGGCACAGGACGGTCGTCGTGGCGCGCTGATGCTGAGTGTGAGCATCAAGCATCCCGACTCGGAGGCTTTCATCGATGCCAAGATGACCGAAGGCAAGGTGACGGGTGCCAACGTGAGCGTGAAGATAGACGACGAGTTCATGCGGGCGGCCACTGAGGACAAGCCCTACGTACAGCAGTTCCCCATTACGGGCGACAACCCCGACGTGAGGAAGGAAATCAGTGCAAAGGCACTCTGGGAGAAGATCGTACACAACGCATGGAAGAGCGCCGAGCCCGGTGTGCTCTTCTGGGACACCATCCTCAGGGAGAGCATCCCCGACTGTTATGCAGACCTCGGTTTCCGTACCGTATCGACAAATCCTTGTGGTGAGATTCCCCTGTGTCCCTACGACTCCTGCCGACTGCTGAGCATCAACCTCTACTCGTATGTCAGGAACGCCTTCACCAAGAAAGCATACTTCGACTACGAGCTGTTCAAGAAGCACGTACAGATGGCCCAGCGACTGATGGACGACATCGTGGACCTGGAGCTGGAGAAGATAGACCTCATCATGGAGAAGATAGAGAGCGACCCGCAGTCCATGGAGGTGAAGGGCGCCGAGATGCACCTGTGGGAGAAAATCAAGGCCAAGAGCTCGAAAGGCCGTCGTACCGGCGTGGGCATCACTGCCGAGGGCGACATGATAGCTGCCATGGGACTGCGCTACGGCACCCAGGAGGCTACCGACTTCAGCGTGGAGGTGCACAAGACGCTGGCGCTGAATGCTTACCGATCCAGCGTGGAGATGGCCAAGGAGCGCGGCGCTTTCGAGATATACGATGCCAAGCGCGAGGAGAACAACCCCTTCATCCGGCGCATCAAGGACGCAGACCCCGCACTCTATGCCGACATGGTGAAGAGCGGACGCAGAAACATTGCCTGTCTGACCATTGCTCCGACTGGAACCACGTCGCTCATGACACAGACCACCAGTGGCATCGAACCCGTCTTCCTGCCCGTCTATACCCGTCGCCGCAAGGTGAACCCCAACGACACCGACGTACATGTGGACTATGTGGACGAGGTGGGCGACTCGTTCGAGGAATACCTTGTCTATCACCCCAAGTTCATGGAGTGGATGAAGGTCAACGGCATGGACACCACGAAACGGTATTCGCAGGAAGAGGTGGACGAGCTGGTGGCTCAGTCGCCCTACTACAAGGCTACAGCCAATGATGTGGACTGGCTGATGAAGGTGCGCATGCAGGGTGCCATCCAGAAGTGGGTGGACCACTCTATCAGCGTGACGGTGAACCTGCCCAGCGACGTGGACGAGGCACTGGTCAACCGTCTCTACGTCGAAGCATGGCGCTCGGGCTGCAAGGGCTGTACCATCTACCGCGACGGAAGCCGCTCGGGCGTGATGATCAGCGTGTCGAAGAAAGACAAGAAGGAGGGCAAGGATGAAGACACCACCAAGGACAACAATATGGAGGCACAGGTGGAGGCTCCCTGCAAGCACCCCGAAGTGACGGAGATTCGTCCGAAGGAACTGGAGTGTGACGTGGTGCGCTTCCAGAACAACAAGGACAAGTGGGTGGCCTTCGTAGGACTGCTGGACGGCTATCCCTACGAGATATTCACCGGTCTGCAAGACGACGAGGAAGGCATCCTGCTGCCCAAGTCGGTGACCAAGGGTAAGATTATCAAGCAGATGAACGATGACGGCACCAAGCGCTACGACTTCCAGTTTGAGAATAAGCGTGGCTACAAGACGACTGTCGAGGGTCTCTCCGAGAAATTCAACCCTGAATATTGGAACTATGCCAAGCTGATTAGTGGCGTGCTGCGCTACAGAATGCCTATCGACCACGTTATCAAGCTCGTGTCGTCGCTGCAACTGAAGTCGGAGAGCATCAACACCTGGAAAGTGGGTGTGGAGCGTGCCCTGAAGAAATACATCGTGGACGGTACCGAAGCCAAGGGACAGAAGTGCCCCAACTGCGGCTCCGAGAGCCTGGTATATCAGGAAGGCTGTCTGATTTGTAAGAACTGCGGCTCGTCAAGATGCGGATAATTAGGTGGCGCATACGCTGGCGCTACGCTAATTGATAATTGAAAATTGAAAGTTGAGAATTGAAAATTCATATATTGTATTGAGGGAAGTTCGCTTCCACGCCTTCCACGGAGTCATGCCCCAGGAACGGAAGGTGGGGGCGGAGTTCGCCGTGTCCCTGCGCGTGGGGGTTGACCTGAGCCGCGCCGTAGAGAGCGACAATGTCGAGGATACGCTGAACTATGCCACGCTCTACGAAGTGGTGAAAAAGGAGATGATTATCCCCTCACGGCTGCTGGAACACGTGGCCGGACGCATCGGGAAAGCGGTGTTCAGTCACTTCCCACAGGTGGAGAGCGCAGATGTCGTGATAACCAAACAGAACCCGCCCATGGGGGCTGATTGTAACGGAGCTAGCGTGGAATTACACTTAATAAATGATAAAACTAGTTCGTAAGTGCTTGGTTTTTAATAGAAAATGACTACTTTTGCAACCGCAATGACAAAGAGACTATTAGTTCTTTTATGGATAACATGTACGTTTGTGGCTGTAACGACCGCTGCAAGCAAGAAATTTACGCTGGTAATTGATGCGGGTCACGGAGGTACGGATGCAGGTGCCGTGGGCGCCATCACGAAAGAGAAACATATCAACTTGAACGTGGCGCTGGCCTTCGGCAGACTGGTAGAGCGCAACTGTCCTGACGTGCGGGTCATCTATACCCGTAAGACCGATGTGTTCGTGCCCTTGCACACCCGTGCCGACATTGCCAACCGCAACAAGGCCGACCTCTTCATCTCCATCCATACCAACGCACTGCCCAAGGGGCGCATCTCGCGAGGCATGGAGACCTATACGCTGGGTATGCACCGTGCAGCTGACAACCTGGACGTGGCCAAGCGAGAGAACTCCGTCATCCTGATAGAGACCGACTATAAGGAGCGCTACCAGGGCTTCGACCCCCGTTCGGCAGAGAGCTATATCATGTTCGAGTTCATGCAGGACCGTAACATGGCGCAGAGCGTGGACCTGGCCAAATACGTGCAGCGCCGCACCTGTGTATCGGCAGGACGTCAGAACAAAGGTGTCAAGCAGGCTGGCTTCCTGGTGCTCCGTGAGACCTCCATGCCTAGCTGCCTGATAGAGTTGGGCTTTATCTCCACCCCTGACGAGGAACAGTTCCTCCATTCTGCCAGTGGCGTGGAGCAATTGGGACGTGGCATCTACCAGGCTTTTGTGGATTACCGTAACCAGTACGACAAGAATATCAGTGTGCCCTTTAAGGCAGAGACCCGTCAGGAGGTGAGCATCCCCGCCGTGGTACCTCAAGAGGAACCAAAGGTAGCGCCCAAGCAGGTAGCAAAGCCGGAACCAGTACCCGTACCAGTTCCTAAGGAGGAACCTAAAGTAGAGCCTGTACCAGAACCCCAGGTGGCTGACCCGGTAGAGCAGCAGCCTCAGGTGGCTGTGCAGACTCCTGCCGCACCCGTGTTCAAGTTACAGATACTGGCCAGCAGTTCCCGTCTGAAAGCCAACGACGCTAGGTTGAAAGGTCACTCGGACGCCACCTGCTATGAGGAGGGCGGACTGTTTAAATATACGGTAGGAGCCTCGGAAAATTACAACGAGGTTAATCAGCTCCGCAAGACCTTGCAAGGGGAGTTCCCACAAGCATTCATCATTGCCTTCAAGAACGGTCAGAAGATGAATGTGAACGAGGCCATCAGAGAATTTAAGAATAACAAACAAAAAAGATAAAGCGCATGAAATTCTTTACAAAGGAAGTGAAGATTGCACTGTCAGCCATCGTTGGTATCGTGGTGCTGTTTTATGGGTTACAATTCCTGAAAGGACTCCACGTCTTTTCAAGCAATAGCGTTTATTATGTGGCATTTGACGACGTCAGCGGCTTGTCGCCCTCTTCGCCGGTCTATGCTAATGGCTACAGGGTTGGCGTGGTCAAGACACTGAACTACGACTACAATCCCCAAAGCAAGATTGTGGCCGAGCTGGACCTGAATAAGGATATGCGGGTGCCTCGCGGTTCTCGTGCCGAACTGGCCAGCGACTTGCTGGGTAACATCAAGATCAACCTCGTGCTCTCCGAAGACCCTATCCACATGCTGGGTTTGGGGGATACGATTCCTGGTGAGATGGAGATGGGTATGATGACAAAGGTGTCCAAGATGTTGCCTGCCGTTGAGCGCATGCTGCCAAAACTCGATTCTATCATGGCCAGCCTGAACATGCTGTTGGCTGACCCTGCCCTGCGCAACACGCTCCATAACGTCGAGGGTATGACGTATAACCTCAATGCCACCAGTGCTGAACTGAAGACCCTCTCGGCTTCGCTAAACAGAGATGTGCCTGGCATGATGCAGAAAACCAACGCCGTGCTGGACAACACACAGCAGTTGACGGGTAATCTGGCTGCCATTGATGTGGCCGGTATGACGGCAAAGGTGAACCAGACACTGGCGAATGTGGAGCAGTTGACTCAGAAGCTGAACAGCAACGAGGGTACCCTGGGATTGCTGATGCGTGACCCCACACTCTACAATAACCTTACTTCAACAATGGCCTCTGCTGACTCGCTGCTCATTGACTTGAAGGCGCATCCAAAACGTTACGTTCACTTCTCACTTTTTGGAAGAAAAGATAAATAAAATTTCGCCTAATTTTTAATTTGTCTAAATAAGAAACTACTGGTGAAGATGTTTGAACAGATATGTTCCAACTGCTTGATATAGTTAAGTTCCAGCGTAACAAGAAAAATGTTTGCACACGGCTCGGGTCGTGTGCTGACTTTTTCTAAGAAGTTGAAAATCAGGTAAATTAAATTCCGCAAGAAGAAAATTGCTATCTTTACTTTTTAAATGGCTTAAAAGCCGAAAAATAAGAAGGTTACGGCCATTTGCATAAAAAGTGACAAAAAATACCGATTTGTGAGATTGAAAAAAAAGTGCGAACTTTGCAATCGAAAACAATAAACGAAGACCAAAATTTGTCTTTATAATAAAAATAAATAAGGTATCGCCGCATGGTAAAAGATCCAAAGGCGCTTTGGGACAACTGCCTTCATCTGATTAAGGAGAACGTCACGGAGCAGCAATACAGAACCTGGTTCGAGCCCATCGTCTTCGACAGCTACGAGGAAGACTCTCGAACTTTGCTTGTACAAGTACCGAGTATGTACGTGTACGAGTACTTGGAGGAATACTATGTGGCTTTGCTGAGCAAGGTCATTATCCGCTGCTTCGGACAGGGAGCCAGGCTCACTTATCGTATCGTTACCGACAAGGCTCACGATCTTACGCAGGTGGTGGAGGCTGAGGAACCAGTGAATATCGAGCCTGCTCCCGCTACCAATCGTGCCAACAAGGCACCCACAGTGCTGGATGCTGCCCTTCCGCAGAACCTGAATCCTCAGTTGGACATCCATAAGACCTTCCAGAACTTTATAGAAGGTGACAGCAATAAGTTGCCTCGTACGGTCGGTCTGTCTATCGCCGAGCATCCTGGTAAGTCGACTTTCAATCCCTTCTTTGTGTTCGGTCCCTCGGGCTGTGGTAAGACACATCTTATCAATGCCATTGGCGTGAAGTGCAAGGAGATGTATCCAGCCAAGCGTGTGCTTTACGTGTCAGCCCGCCTGTTCCAGGTGCAGTTTACGGATGCGGTGCGCCAGAACACCGTCAATGATTTCATTCAGTTCTATCAGTCTATCGACGTACTGATAGTCGATGATATTCAGGAATGGGCTACGGCGAAGGCTACGCTGGACACGTTCTTCCATGTCTTCGACCACTTGTTCCGTCTGGGCAAGCAGATTATTCTGGCTTCAGACCGTCCTCCCGTTGACCTGCAAGGTGTGAAGGACCGTTTGCTGACCCGTTTCTCTTGTGGACTGATAGCTGAGTTGGAACAGCCTAACGTAGAGCTTTGCAAGGATATCCTGACAGCCAAATGCCGTCGTGACGGTTTGAATATCCCTAAGGATGTTATCCAGTTTATCGCCGAGACAGCCAATGGCAGCGTGCGCGACTTGGAGGGTGTTATCAACTCGCTGCTGGCATATAGCGTGGTTTACAACTCCAATATCGACATGCGACTGGCTGAGCGTATCATTAAGCGCGCCGTGAAGGTTGATAACAAACCGCTGACCGTTGATGAGATTCTGGATAAGGTATGTAACCATTACAGTGTCAGTCAGCAGCATGTGCTTAGCCGTTCTCGCAAACGTGACTATGTGTTGGTGCGCCAGATTTCCATGTATCTGGCTCAGAAGTACACGAAGATGCCGGCCGGCCGTATAGGACAACTCATTGGTGGACGTGACCATTCCACTGTTATTCACAGTTGCTCTGCAGTAGAACAGCGTCTGAAGGTTGACAAGGCGTTTCTGTCGGAGATAAACAGCATTGAAAACTCCTTTAAGTTGAAGAAATAAAAAACTTCCAATCTCGTTTGAGGTTGGAAGTCTTTTAAATCTATTCACTATTCATTTATATCAGGTTGTCTTTCTCAATGTCCTTGAAATACTTGTAGGTGGCAACCTTCAACTCGTCTGTGGCAGGCTCGTCAGCAACGATGATGCCATGCTGGTGCATCTGCAAGGCTGAGATCGTCCACTCGTGGGTAACAGCACCCTCGATGGCTGCTTTCAGGGCACGAGCCTTGTGGTGACCATTCACCAAGATCATGACCTCACGGGCATCCATCACAGTACCAACACCAACGGTCAGCGCCAGCTTGGGCACCTTGTTCACGTCGTTGTCGAAGAAGCGTGAGTTGGCAATGATGGTGTCGGTTGTCAGGGTCTTCACACGTGTGCGACTGGTCAGGGAAGAGTAGGGCTCGTTGAAGGCGATGTGTCCGTCAGGACCGATACCGCCAATGAACAGGTCGATACCACCAGCTTCCTGGATCATCTCCTCGTAGTGTGCACACTCGGCTGCCAAGTCCTTGGCGTTTCCGTTCAGGATGTGGATGTTTTCCTTCGGGCAGTCAATGTGATCGAACAGATTGCGAGCCATGAAAGAGTGATAACTCTCCGGATGTGACTCGGGCAGGTTTACATACTCGTCCATGTTGAACGTCAGTACGTTCTTGAACGATACACGTCCTTCCTTGTTGGCTTTTACCAGGCAGGCATACATTCCCTCTGGTGAGGAACCTGTTGGAAGACCAAGCACGAAAGGCTTCTCTTTAGTAGGCTGGAAGGCATTGATGCGCTCAATAACGTGTTCGGCAGCCCACTGGGACATTTTCTGATAATCAGATTCAATAATTACTCTCATAAGCGTAAAAATATAAAGTTTTTGTCTTATCGCTTGCAAAGGTAATTATTTTAAGTGAAAAATGAAAAGTGAAAAGTGAAAAATTTGCAGCCGCTATAAAAGAATTTTTATTTTCCCTTTGTGTTTTGCTCACTTATTCGTACCTTTGCACACATATATAATATACTATGAAGGAATTTGTTATATCTGAGGCGAAGGCTGAGACTTGCGTGTTGGTAGGACTTATCACACAGCAGCAGGACGAGGCCAAGACGAAGGAATATCTCGACGAGTTGGAGTTCCTGGCCGATACTGCAGGAGCCGTCACCGTGAAGCGATTCACGCAGAAGGTGCAGGGCCCTAGTCAGGTGACGTATGTAGGCAAGGGTAAGCTCGAAGAAATCAAACAATATATTAAGCAGCAGGAAGATAACTACTATGACTGGCTGGATGCCGGTTCGCCAGAGCCGGAAGAGGGTGGGGCCGTACCCCAGCCTGTAGGAATGGTCATTTTCGACGATGAGCTGAGTGCCAAACAGATACGCAACATCGAGGGCGAGTTGAAGGTGAAGATATTGGATCGCACCTCGCTGATTCTCGACATTTTTGCCATGCGAGCACAGACTGCCGAGGCCAAGACGCAGGTGGAACTGGCACAGTATCGTTATATGCTGCCCCGTTTGCAGCGCCTGTGGACCCACCTGGAACGACAGGGCGGTGGCTCCGGTTCTGGTGGCGGAAAGGGTAGTGTAGGCCTGCGTGGTCCTGGTGAGACCCAGTTGGAGATGGACCAGCGTATCATCCGTCAGCGTATCTCACTGCTGAAAGAACGTCTCGTGGAGATTGACAAGCAGAAGACCACCCAGCGTAAGAACCGTGGCCGACTGATTCGTGTCGCCTTGGTGGGATATACCAATGTGGGCAAGTCAACCATGATGAACCTGTTGGCCAAGAGCGACGTGTTTGCAGAGAACAAACTTTTTGCGACGCTGGACACTACCGTTCGTAAGATGGTCATTGACAATCTGCCGTTCCTGTTGGCTGACACCGTGGGCTTCATCCGCAAGCTGCCTACCGATTTGGTGGACTCCTTCAAGTCAACCCTCGACGAGGTTCGCGAGGCCGACTTGCTGGTGCATGTGGTGGACATTTCCCATCCCGATTTCGAGGAGCAGATCAGTGTGGTTGAGAAGACACTTGCCGACCTGGGGTGTGCCGAGAAACCTTCCATGCTGGTGTTCAACAAGATAGATGCCTACACGTGGACCCCTCAGGACGAGGATGACCTGACGGAGCCGACGAAGGAGAATATATCGCTTGACGAACTGAAGAAGACCTGGATGGCGAGGGTAAATGAGAAAGGAGAAATGGGGAATGAGAAATGGGTGCCTGCGCCTCTTTTCATTTCTGCCAAGAACAAGGAAAATATCGACGAGCTTCGCGAGGTGCTTTATCAGAAAGTCCGTGAGCTCCACGTACAGAAATATCCGTATAACGACTTCCTCTATGAGGTCGTTGAGGAGTAATTTCAAAACATCATAATAACACGATATTTAGAACCTACAAAATACTTTACTTATGAGAGAATACAGACATTTGACACAAGAGGAAATTGCCGTACTCGACAACAATAGCTGCTGGGCGGAAAGTTGGGACCGTGTGATGGTTGACGAGGCCTTCACTCCTTATGGTTTCCACCGTGTGATATTCTATGGCGACATCCGCCTGGGTAAGTTCGAAAAGCAGGTGGAGGTTTCCAAGGGCTTTACCAAGCACTCTGGAATCAACGACGCCACGCTGCGCAACGTCACTGTTGGCGATAATTGCTTGATAGAGAAGATAGGCAACTTCATTAACAACTACACCATTGGTGATGACTGCTATATTTCCAATGTCTCTACGATGGAGACCACCGAGGGTGCTACTTTTGGCGAAGGTCATCTGGTCAGCGTGCTCAACGAGATGGGTGACGGCAACGTCATCCTGTTCCACGACCTTAACTCGCAGTTGGCAGCCTTGATGGTGAAGCACTTCAAGGACAAGCAGTTGAAGGACAAGCTCACCCGTCTGGTGAACGAGGAGATCCGCTTCTCCCAGCCCGAACGTGGCACGATAGGCAATGGTGTCAAGATTATCAACTCCAAGGAGATTACCAATACCGTTGTCAAGGACGAGTGCGAGATTAACGGTGTAGCGCGTCTGTCCGACTGTACCATCCTCAGCTCCAAGGACGATTCCGTGTACATCGGAACGGGTGTCATCTGTGAGAATTCTATCATCTCGAACGGTTGCAGCATTACCAATTCCGTGAAGATGCAAGACTGTTTCGTGGGTGAGGCCTGCCAGATTACCAATGGGTTCACGGCAGAGGCCAGCGTCTTCTTTGCCAATTCGTTTATGGCCAATGGCGAGGCGTGTGCTGCTTTCTGCGGTCCCTTCTCTGCCTCTCACCATAAGTCGAGTCTGCTCATCGGTGGCGAGTTTTCGTTCTACAATGCCGGCTCGAATACCAATTTCTCCAACCACGCCTACAAGATGGGTCCCATGCACTATGGTACCTTGGAGCGTGGTACGAAGACCGCCTCGGGTGCCTATGTGCTGATGCCTGCCAAGATAGGAGCCTTCTCCGTCTGCTTCGGCAAGCTGATGAACCACCCCGATATGCGCTGCCTGCCTTTTGCCTATCTGTTGGCCTATGGCGAGACGATGTATATTGTTCCAGGCCGTAACATCACTACGGTGGGCCTGTATCGCGACATCAAGAAGTGGCCTAAGCGTGACAAGCGTGCAGCCTCTTCCCGCAAGAGCATCATCAACTTCGACTGGCTCTCCCCCTTCACCGTGGGCGAGATTGTCCAGGGCAAGAAGATACTGGAGGCTCTCCGTCAGGCTGGTGGTGACAATGTTTCCAGCTATAACTACCACGAGTATATCATCAACGCCACATCCCTGCGCAAGGGTATCAAGTATTACGATATCGCCCTGCGCATCTACATGGGTGCCGTGCTGAAGCGTGCCGTCAAGGGCGGTTTCCTGGGCAAGCCCGAATCCACTGTTGGCGAGGGTGACTGGAACGACCTGTCGGGTCTGCTCCTTCCTGCCAGCGAGGAACAGCGCCTCATAGACGACATCAAGAATGGTACCATCGAGAGCATCCAGGATGTACTGGACCGCTTCAAGGACATCGACAGCCACTATCGTGAGTATCAGTGGACTTGGACCTACAAGATGATTCTCGACTATTACGGACTCGACGAATTGACGGAGTCTGCCATGCAGCGCATTCGCGAGGACTATGTCAAGGCCCGTCGTGCCTGGATTGCCGAAATCCGCAAGGATGCCCAGAAGGAGTTTGAGATGGGCGACGTGGAGCAAGACGTATTCGACGACTTTATATCCAAATTAGATCACGAAATAGATTATGAAGATTAAGATTTTGTTGTCTGCCTGTTTGGTGGCCCTCGCTATGGGTGCCCAGGCCAAAGATTATCAGTACAAGACCTTTGCGGGCGATCTGACCAAGACCCGCATTTATACGTTGGACAACGGCTTGAAGGTTTACCTCTCGGTAAATCCTGAGAAGCCCCGTATCCAGACCTACATTGCCGTTCGCACAGGTTCAAAGAACGACCCTGCTGAGACCACGGGTCTGGCTCACTACCTGGAGCACCTGATGTTCAAGGGTACCCTCCAGTTCGGTACCAACAATGCTGTTGCTGAGGCACCCCTGCTCAACCAGATAGAACAGCGCTACGAGGCCTATCGTAAGCTGACCGACCCTGCAGCCCGCAAGCAGGCTTACCACGAGATAGACAGTGTCTCTCAGGTGGCTGCCCAGTACTTCATTCCCAATGAGTACGACAAGCTGATGGCTGCCATCGGTGCCCGTGGAACCAATGCCTTCACTTCCGACGACGTTACTTGCTACACGGAGGACATCCCCTCCAACGAGGTCGAGAACTGGGCCAAGATTCAGAGCGACCGTTTCCAGCACATGGTGATTCGTGGTTTCCACACTGAGTTGGAGGCCGTTTATGAGGAGTATAACATCTACCTCACTGACGATAACGATAAGGTGTTCAGTGCGATGGGCAAGAAGCTCACCCCCACACACCCCTATGGTACGCAGACCACTATCGGTACACAGGATCACTTGAAGAACCCCTCGATTACGAACATCAAGAACTACTTCAACAAGTGGTATGTGCCTAACAATGTGGCCATCTGTATGGCAGGTGATTTCGACCCCGACAAGGTGATTGCCGTTCTCGACCGCTACTTTGGACAGTGGAAGCCAGGTGCTGATGTCCGTCAGCCCGTATTCCCCGTTCAGCGTCCCCTCACGGCTCCTGCCGATACCACCGTTATTGGTGTACAGGCCGAGCAGGTATGGATGGGCTGGCTGGCCAAGAAGGCTTCCGAACTCCAGTGCGACACCCTCGAGGTCATCCAGAGCATGCTGAGCAATGGTAAGGCTGGTATCTTCGACCTTAACCTGAACCAGCAGATGAAGGTTCAGATGGCTGCTGGTTTCGTTGATACCGGACAGGACTATTCCCAGTTCATGTTGCTTGGTATGCCCAAGTCTGGCCAATCGCTCGAAGAGGTGCGTTCCTTGATGCTGGGTGAGATAGCCAACCTGAAGAAGGGCAATTTCTCTGACGACCTGTTGCCTTCCGTCATCAATAACCTCAAGCTGAACTACCAGCGTGCTTTGGACAATAATGAATGGAGAGTCCGTCAGCACATGAATTCCTTTATCAACGGTCAGCCATGGGAAGTGCAGTCTTCACAGATGGACCGTATCTCCAAGATGACGAAGCAGCAGATTGTGGACTTTGCCAACCGCTTCTTTACCAACGGCTATGCCACTGTCTTCAAGCGTCAGGGTGTTGACAGCCTGCAGAAGAAGATAGAAAAGCCTGCCATTACGCCGATTCCTACCAATCGCGACCAGGTGAGCCAGTTCGTAAAGGATATCCAGAACTCCAAGGTAGAGCCTATCCAGCCTCAGTTTATTGATTTCCAGCGCGACCTGTCTGTAGCCACCGTGAAGAAAGGCCTGCCCCTTCTTTACAAGCAGAACACCGACAACCAGTTGTTCAACCTCATCTTCCGCTACGACTTCGGTCACGAGGACGACAACCGCTACGATATTGCCAGCAACTACCTCGACTACGTAGGTACCGATAAGTTGACGGCTGCCGATATCAAGCAGCAGTTCTACAAGCTGGCCTGCAGCTACAGCGTTAATGTCAATGCCGACAATCTGAACATCTCGCTCTCCGGTTTGAGTGAGAATATGCCCGCCGCCCTCCAGCTGTTGGAAGAGGTGCTGCACAGCGCCAAGGCCGACAAGGAGTCCTACGACCAGTTTGTAGCCCTCACGCTGAAGGACCGCGAAGATGCCAAGAAAGACCAGCGCACCTGTTTCTATTATCTGTACAGCTATGGTGTATATGGCCCTCACAACCAGCGTCGTGCTGACATGACTGCCGACGAGCTGCGTCAGGCAGACCCACAGCAGTTGCTCAACCTGTTGGGCAACCTCAACGGTTTGCAGCACTCTGTATTATACTATGGTCCTATGAGTCAGAAAGAGCTGGCTTCAGTGGTTACCAAGCTGCATAAGACTCCCAAACAGCTGGCTGCCGTTCCTCAGGGACAGCCCTATACCAAGCAGCCCACCCCGCAGAACGAGGTTTGGATTGCTCCCTACGATGCCAAGAACATCTATATGCGTATGTACCACAACGAAGGTCGCGACTTCAATCCCGACGAGATGGCTACTGCCACTGTCTTCAACGAGTATTACGGTGGTGGCATGAACGGCATCGTCTTCCAGGAGCTTCGCGAGGCTCGCGGCTTGGCCTACAATGCCGGTGCTTATTATGAACGCATCTCTAAGAAGGGCGAGAAGGAGTCTTTCTACACCCACATCATCACCCAGAACGACAAGATGATGGACTGCGTACGCCAGTTCCACTCCATCCTTGATACCATACCCCAGTCTGAGGCTGCCTTCAAGATTGCCAAGGATGCCGTGCAGAAGCAATTAGCCAGCATGCGCACCACCAAGATGGGTGTCCTCAACCTCTATCTGGCCATGCAGCGCCTCGGTCTGAACTACGACCTCAACAAGAAGATGTATAATGACCTTCAGGGTGTTAGTCTGCAGGACATCGTACGTTTCGAGCAGCAGCAGATGGCCCGCAAGCCTTTACGCTATCTGATTCTCGGCGACGAGAAGGAACTGGACATGCCTTCCCTGGAGAAGATTGGTCCCATCCGTCGTCTCACTTTGGAAGATGTTTTCGGCTATTAGGCGCATTCGCTAGTGAATAGTGAACAGTGAACAGTGATTAATTAACAAACAAACAAATACAACTATGGCAAAAGCTGTCGAATTTAAGTATGCCCCTATGTTTCAAGTGGGCGAGGACAAGACGGAGTACCGTCTGTTGACAAAGGAAGGCGTTTCTACCGCCCAGTTTGAAGGAAAAACGATTGTAAAGGTGTCGAAGGAGGCACTGACGCTGTTGGCCCAGCAGGCTTTCCACGATGTAGAGTTCATGCTGCGTCGCGAACATAACGAGCAGGTGGCTCAGATCCTGAACGACCCCGAGGCCTCAGAGAACGATAAATATGTAGCCCTGCAGTTCCTGCGTAATGCCGAGGTGGCTGCCAAGGGCATCCTGCCTTTCTGTCAGGACACGGGTACTGCCATCATCCACGGCGAGAAGGGCCAGCAGATATGGACCGGTTTCGAGGATGAAGAGGCCCTGTCGCTGGGTGTGTTCAACACGTTCACCCAGGACAACCTGCGCTACTCGCAGAACGCTCCGCTGAACATGTACGACGAGGTGAACACCCGTTGCAACCTGCCCGCCCAGATAGACATCGAGGCTACCGAGGGTGCTGAGTACAAGTTCGTCATGGTAGCCAAGGGAGGCGGTAGTGCCAACAAGACCTACTTCTACCCCATGACCAAGGCCACCATCCAGAACGAGGGCACCCTGCTGCCCTTCCTGGTAGAGAAGATGAAGAGCTTAGGTACAGCAGCCTGTCCTCCATACCACATCGCATTCGTGATTGGTGGCACATCAGCCGAGAAGAACCTGCTCACCGTGAAGCTCGCTTCTATCAAGTACTACGACGGACTGCCCACCACAGGCGACGAGACAGGTCGTGCCTTCCGCGATATCGACCTCGAGCAGAAGTTGCTGGCTGAGGCTCACAAGATTGGTCTCGGTGCCCAGTTTGGTGGCAAGGCCTTGGCCCACGATATCCGCGTCATCCGTCTGCCTCGTCACGGTGCCTCTTGTCCTATCGGTATGGGTGTCAGCTGTTCTGCCGACCGTAATATCAAGGCCAAGATCAATGCCGACGGTATCTGGCTGGAGAAGATGGACGCCAACCCCGCCGAGTTGATTCCTGCTGCCTATGCCCAGGCTGGCGAGGGTGCCAATACCATCGAGATAGACCTCGACAAGGGCATCGACTCTGTACGTGCCGAGCTGACCAAGTATCCCGTCAGCACCCGTGTCAACCTGAAGGGAACCATCATCGTGGCTCGCGACATTGCACATGCCAAGCTGAAGGCTCGTCTGGATGCTGGCGAGGGTATGCCCGACTATTTCAAGAAATATCCCGTGCTCTATGCCGGACCTGCCAAGACCCCCGAGGGTTATCCTTGTGGTTCGATGGGTCCGACCACGGCAAACCGTATGGACCCCTACGTGGACGAGTTCCAGGACAATGGTGCCAGCCTCGTGATGATTGCCAAGGGTAACCGTTCCGACGTGGTTACCGAGGCTTGTAAGAAGCACGGCGGCTTCTACCTGGGAACCATCGGCGGTGTGGCTGCCGTACTGTCCCAGAGCAGCATCAAGAGCATCGAGTGCGTAGAGTATCCCGAGCTGGGCATGGAGGCCATCTGGAAGATTACCGTTGAGGACTTCCCCGCCTTCATCCTCGTGGACGACAAGGGCAACGACTTCTTCAAGCAGCTGAAGCCCTGGTGCCCGAAGAAATGAGGAATGAGAATGAGTAATGAGGACTCGACCTTGGTCGCTTTGACCTTTAGGTCAAAGAATAAGAAATGGATAACAGCCATCCTGTTGCTGCTGACCCTCTCGGCGGCAGCACAGGATGTTCGTATCCAGCGTGGTTGCCGCGTTGGACTACCCAGCCCCGAAGGCATGGCGTTGCGTCGCGGTGCCTCTGGTGGACAGACCAAGCAGACCGGTGGCGACTTCTATCATGGCGAACGTCATCAGTTGACAGTACTGGTAGCCTTCAACGACCGTTCCTTTAAGGACTCGCCCGACGTGGCTGCTACCATGGCGCAATGGAATAAGATATTCAATGCAGAGAACCTGTCGGAGGCACCCTTCCGAGGCTCTGTCCACGACTATTTCATGGCGCAAAGCTATGGTGACTTCAACCTCATCTTTGACTTGCATTACGTCGTGGTGCCAGGCAATGTGAAGAAGTACGAAAGCGATAGTGCCGACGAGAACTCGCAGTATCTGGTGCAGGACATCATGGAGGTGCTCAAGACACGCGACATCGACTGGAGCCTCTACGACTGGAACGGCGACGGTTTCGTCAACCAACTGCTCATCGTCTATGCCGGACAGGGAATGAACGACTATAACGAGAAAGAGTACAAGGACAAGGCTCTGATATGGCCGCACCAGTGGTGGATGAGCGAGCACTTTAAAGACCGTCAGCCAGGCGTCTATTGCGACCCCATCCCCGTCGCCTATGGCGGCAAGGAATATAAGGTGGACTGCTATTGCGCCTTGGCAGAGCTGACCCGCAATAATGACTATGGCTCCTTTGGCACCATCTGCCACGAGTACACCCACTGCTTCGGTTTCCCTGATTTCTACTATGGCAGAAGTGTTTCCACCGTGGGCAAATGGGACCTGATGGACTCAGGCAACTACAATGACAACGGCTATTGTCCTGCCAGCTACTCAGCCCACGAACGCTGGAAGATGCAATGGGTCAACCCTATTGAGCTGAAGCATGTAACCTCCATCACCGATCTGCCTGCCCTGTCAGACGTCAGCAGAGCCTATCTTATCCGTAACGACGGACACGATGACGAGTATTACATCGTAGAGAACCGCCAGAAGAAAGGGTGGGACGAGTTCCTTCCCGGCAGCGGCCTCGTCATCTTCCACATCGACTACGACAGCGACATCTGGGTCAGTACGAAAGTCTATCCCAACAGCTCGTCCTTAAAGCGTTACGAGATTTTCCATGCCAACAACTACGACAGTGCTGGCGGCGGATGGGCCTATCCCTATCTGGCTAACGACTCGCTGACCAATCACTCTGAGCCGGCTGCCACACTCAACAATGAGAATACCGACGGCACGAAGCTGATGAACAAGTCGGTACGCGACATCACCGTTGCCGGGGACCTCGCCTCCTTCCGCTTCACTATCGACCAGAGCACGGGCATTGGCGAGCTGCAGGCCGAGGGCGAACCACGCGAGCTCTACCGCGTCGGTCCCGTCATTATCCTGCGCTACCCCAACGGCGTAGTCAGAAAGGTCATCAGAACGAAACCATAAGAAAAGAAAAAGGACTCCATCACGGAGTCCTTTCTTTTTACCGTTTAAAATTCTTTTAGTCGGCCTTTGGCCTTTGTAAAAGCGAGCGGAGCTCGAGCGATGTTCGTCTCCGGTTCCCCGAGGGACGGACTGCAAAGTGAATCCAGATGACATTGCGTTTCTGTTCTATCAGCAGTTCGTCGTAGTCCTCATGACTTAGGTCGCTGATGTCCAGCAGGATAGCCGCATAGCGCAACGCCTGTTCCATCCCGACACAGCGGATATCCACCGCGCAGCCCGTCAGGTGGTTCGAGTTCGGCACACCGCCTACCGCCTTGTTCACCGCTGGCGACCGGAACCCCGAGTAGATGATCCTCCAGCTCTTTCACCTCTTTCACCAGGTCTTCCGTAGCATCCAGTGCCTGCATGTAGCACTGCCTCTGATACAGTTGCTCCTTCAGCGCCTCCGCCTCGTGGGTAAGGGCACGCCGGGCCTCGTCGCGCCATTCCTCAATCATTCTGACATCCATTGCCCGCATTGATTAGAATACCATTAACCAGACTACCAACACACACTGAAATCACGAATAAAAAATATAATCCTTCCATAATCGTAAATTTTATAGTTTGACTTTTGTTATCGGACGCGAAGCCAGATTTCGCAATCCCGGTGCAAAGATACAAAAGGGGGTGTACCAAAATCCTAGGTACACCCCATAAACATTTAACGTTATTTAAGGAATTAGTATCTTTCCAGGCTGGCGGATAATGCTTTGACACGTGCACAGCGGAACCGCATTCTATGGTAAATTCCAAACATATTATGCGATTTAACTATATATTTAACACTTGTCAGCCTATACGACCTCTTTAGTGTTT
>CACXTX010000048.1 GCA_902770635.1 uncultured Prevotellaceae bacterium
GATACCCTGCAGAGGCAGATAGTAGTTCTGCATAGAGAACATACCCTTCTTCATCTCACCACCGTACCATGTGTTGATGATGCACTGCTCGCGGCTTGTTGTGTTGAAGGCAACACAAGTCTCTGAGTTCAGACCCAGCTCCTTGTAGTTCTCAACCTTTGCCTTAGAAGCGTTATAGATGACGAAGTTAGGCTCGAACTTCTCCAGTTCCTCAGCTGTTGGCTGGATAAACATGTTCTTTACGAAGTGAGCCTGCCAAGCAACCTCAACGATGAAACGAACAGCCAGACGTGTAGCCTCGTTAGCACCGCAGAAAGCGTCAACTACATAAAGTTCCTTGTTGCAGAGCTCCTTGATAGCGATTTCCTTAACCTTGGCCCAAACCTCCTCGCTCATGGGGTGGTTGTCGTTCTTGTACTCCTCAGTTGTCCACCATACCTTGTCCTGGCTCTGTGCATCCTTAACGATGTACTTATCCTTAGGTGAACGGCCGGTGTAGATACCAGTCATTACGTTTACAGCGTTCAGCTCTGTGTTCTGACCCTTGTCGAAACCAGTCAGACCAGCCTTAGTCTCTTCCTCAAAGAGGAACTCATACGATGGATTGTGAGCAATCACGGTAGAACCGGTGATGCCATACTGAGTTAAATCTAACTTTGCCATAATACTTTTAAAACGTTTATTTAATGAATTTTACTATTACCTATTTCAAATCACGGCGCAAAGTTACGAAATAATTCATAATTCATAGTTCATAATTCACAATTATTTGCTTTTTAATAGAGCTTTTTGCGTTAAAGTAGTTAAAAAGGAGTGTACTTCCAACATTTTTGCCAACTCCGTATTACATTTTTAATTTTTAATGATTATCTTTGCAGCAACATAAATAAAAGACACAATGGAAGTAATCAATTTTTCGGAGCAAAACAGCGTGATGAACCATTTTATGGCGGAGTTACGCGACAAAAAGTATCAGCAGAATCGTCTGCTGTTTCGCAACAACATCAAACGTATTGGCGAGCTGATGGCTTATGAGTTGTCAAAGACGTTGTCGTATAAGCCTAAAACTATCACCACGCCTCTTGGCACCATCGATATTCCCTTGGCTAAACAGGAAGAAATCGTGCTGGCAACTGTTCTTCGCGCTGGGCTGCCTTTCCATGAAGGCTTTCTGAATATGTTCGATAATGTCGATAATGGCTTTGTTTCAGCCTTCCGTATGTATATTAATCGTGAACATACCGAGGTAGGTATCCACACCGAGTACATCGCTGCTCAGAGTGTTAAAAACAAGACATTGGTCATCGTAGATCCGATGTTGGCAACGGGAGGAAGTCTGGCAGCCGCCATTGAGAGCCTGATTCAGGCGGGAAAGCCCAAGAAGATTCATGTTTGCTGCGTCATTGCTGCTCCCGAAGGTATCGAGGTTGTTAAGCAGGCTTTACCAGAGGATGCAACTATCTGGTGTGCCGCCGTCGATCAGGGAATGAACGAACACAAATACATTGTTCCGGGCTTTGGTGACTGCGGTGACCTCTGTTACGGAGAGAAGTCGCAAAACTTACGTAAGAAGTAAGGCTTAGTTGTCAGCCCCTCTGTTCTGATGCTCGTTCATGTAATCACGGGGTGATACACCATAAAGTTTCTTGAAGACGGTCGAGAAGGATGCTGCGTTAGAGAAGCCGCAGGCATACATAACCTCCGATACGTTCATATCTCCTGAAGAGAGTAGCGTGGCTGCTTTCTTCAGGCGGATATTACGGATAAAGTCGTGTGGAGTCTGCCCCGTCAGTTCCTTCATCTTCCGATGCAGGTGTACGCGGCTGATACCAACCTCGTCTGCTATTCGGTCAACACTCAAGTCGCTGTTACCCAGGTTCTTATTGATAACAGACATTACCTTCTCCAACAGCTTCTCATCCGGCGATTTCATCTTGATGTCTTCTACCAGTTCTTCTAACTGGTCGTTACGTGCGTATTTCAACTGCAACATCTGATGAGTGTGGATGAGGTTGACAATGGTACGACGCAGAATATCCAGGTTAAACGGCTTGACGATATAGGCATCCGCTCCAGTAGCCAATCCTTCTAATTGGTCTTCGTCGCGGCTCTTGGCAGTCAACAAGATGACGGGGATATGACTTATGGCTCCGTTTGTCTTGATTTTTGAACAAAGTGTGTTGCCGTCCATTTCTGGCATCATAATGTCAGAAATGACGAGGTCTGGTAATTCTTTCAAAGTAGCTTGTAATCCTTCTTTGCCATTACCACATGTCACGATATCGTAGTCTGTTCCCAGTTCTGTAGCCAGATAGTCACGGATTTCCAAGTCATCTTCAACAATAATTAACTTCTGGCGTCGGTTGCGCTTGGGAATATCGGCTCCTCCCACCGTTTCTTTTATCTCGGTTCCGTCGTTTTCTTCTATCAGACTTGTGTTGTTCTCGACCTCCTGCGTAGTCGTAATCATTTCCTCCGGTTTCAAATGAGCATTGCCCAATGGAATGGTCACGATGAATTCACACCCCTTTCCTTCCGTGTTATTGCGTGCTTCAATGGTGCCGTGGTGCAGTTCAACTAGTGAACGGGTCAAGTCAAGGCCGATTCCCGTACCGACATTGCGGTCGTTGATACTTGACGGCGACTGGTAGAATCGTTCAAATATATGTGGAAGTTTGTCCTCAGGAATACCTTCGCCAGTGTCTTTGACGGCAATGAACACCTGTTCGTTACTATGGGTGAGTCGGAGATGTATCTCACCCCCTGTTGGTGTGTATTTAAAAGCATTTGAAAGGATGTTGACAATAATCTTGTCAAAATTTCCACGATCCACCCATACAGGTAATTCGTTGGTGTCGTGTTCGTAGCTGAAACTGATGTTTTTGGCTTTGGCCTGTTGGGTAAACAGCGTATAGATGTCATTTACAAAGCCTACGATGTCAGTTTCGCACATACGCATGACCATCTGTCCTTTGTCAATCTTTCTCAGGTCCATCATCTGGTTGATCAGTCCTAAGATGCGCTCTGCATTACGTCTGATAGTTTCATAGATGCTTCTGCGATGAGGGTCCTCGTCTTGCTTGATAAGCGACATCAATGGCGTGATAATCAATGTCATAGGAGTCCTAATCTCGTGCGAGATGTTCATGAAGAAACGCAACTTGGCATCAGCCATTTCCTCTGCGTGAATATGTTCCTGCATTCGCAGTCGCTCCTGCTCTCTACGTTGATGCATCTTCCGGTAGTACCAGAACAGTCCAGCTGCTATTAATATATATATAAGGTATGCCAGTGGACTCCGATACCATGGTGAATGGATGACAACGGTGAAGCATCGTTCCGGTGTCGAGATGCCGTTCTGTTCGGCTACGACGCAGAAGTCGTAGTGGCCTGGAGCCATGTGGCTGAACGTGATTTCGTTGACACCGGGTTGCATACGTACCCATTCTTCATGGTTGATGCGGTATCGGTATGTGATGTGTTCGGGAGTGTCGTATGTAAGTGTAGAGAGTTGTAGCGCAAACGAATTGTCGCCTGGGCTCAGCACGAAGCGGTTGGCTGCTATCACAGTAGTATCCACAACATGCCAGAGTCCTGACATAGTAGCTGGTGTAACAGTTTCACCATTCACGGAAAAACCAGTCAGTTTGACTTCCGCTTTCCACTTTTGTTGCTTAATGGTCTTGGGATTAAACCATGTGACACCTCCCAGTCCGCCAAAAATCAGATACCCATCTTCGTTTTTACAGGAGGCTCCGTCGCTAAATTCATTGCCTTGCAGACCGTTATCTACGAAATAGTTGCTTGTCTTTTTGGTTTTGGTGTCATAGCAGCAAAGGCCGTGGTCTGTCGAAATCCAAAGTCTCCCTTGGTCGTCTTGCTCAATAGATGATATGCCATTGTTACCTAGTCCACTTTCTATGGTGTGGCGATATGTCTTTCTCGTTTTTAGGTCATAACAAATTAGTCCGTCATTAGTGCCAATGTATAAAATTCCATCGTATTCACGGGCAATTCGTGTTGGTGTTCCGTAGTTTGGACAGTTGTTGTTGAAAGTAGATAGCCAGTTCTCGGTGTTCAAGTCCATCGCACAGACACCCATCGAGGTCGCTACATAGATGCGCTTGTTGTCTGGTGACAGAGCCAGTTGTGAGATGTAATTGTTGGTCAGGCTGTTAATTTTGCGGTCCTCTCCAGCTCTCTCGTCCATCGTGTAGGCCTTAACCTCGTCAGTTCCAGGAGTGACACGCAATAGTCCTTGTCCCATGGTTCCCAGCCAAATATATCCTTTACGGTCTGATACCAGGTCAAATATGCTGATGCTGTTGCCTTGTGGGAGAGAGTAGGGTGTATAGGTCAAGGTTTTGGTGTTAATCTTTCCGCATCCCTCCCTGAAACTGCCAATCCACACATTACCTTGTAGGTCTTCGGTGATACCTAGGATAGTAGAAGGGAAATTTTCCTTAAAGTGTTTGATTACCCTCCCGTCTTGTGTCATACAATAGAGCCCGTCCTTATCGGTACCTATCCATCCTAAGCCGTTGCTACTGATTAGTACGCTTGTTACGCTGGCTGTTCCAAGAGTATTGCGAGTCCCGAGCTTGTAGCCCATGTAACTGAAACCTGTAGTTTTAGCAGGATGCATATAGATTCCCTTTTGTAACAGTCCTAACCATAAGTTCCCATTACTGTCCTCGCAGATAGAATAAACCTTGGCAGAACTGAGGTCTACGTCCCGGCTGTAGAAGGGATTGTCAGTCAGCGTGTTCTGTTGTGGGTTGTAAATCGCCATACCCAGTCCGTCATAGCCAAGGATAATGTCCCCTTCATGGTTAACATAGAGTCTGGAGATGTGTTTGTTGCCCGTAGCCTCAATATGCACAGGCACATCACCATCCATTCTGAAAAGTCCCATGTTAGCGGTGGCTACATATATTTTTCCACCTTTGCTCTCGCAAATATCCAGCACTTTCCCTAATTGGTGAGGGGCGGTAAAATAGTATTTTGTGTTTTTGCCGTCATATCTTAACAGCCCATTGTATTCAGTGGCAATCCACAAACTTTGTTTGCTGTCCTCTATGAGCGCGTTGATTGTTTGTAGATTTTTCAGTGGACCTCCTATTTGCTTGGCAGCATGATCTGCTGTCATTTTTAGCAGTCCGTGTCCTGAGGTTCCCGCCAGTATGTCTCCGTTTTTTCGTTCCAACAGACACGTGATATAACCTGGCTGTGTGTTCCCTTTCAGGTCAATCACCTTGATGTCTTGGAATTTTTCCCCATCGTAGGTCTGGAAGGCACCATACATTCCGATATAGAATACACCACGGCGGTCTTGCATCATGCAGTTGACATAATTGCTGGCCATACCGTCATTGCCGGGATTCTCTTTTTTAATAATACGGAACTGGTAGCCATCGTATCGGTTCAGTCCGTTACGTGTGGCAACCCAGATAAATCCATCATGGTCCTGGTAAACTTGTGTGGTAAAGCTGCTCGACATCTGTTTGTCGGCGTCAAAGTGCCTACCCGTTTGGGCTGTCACGTACATGTTAGTTAGAAAGCATAGAGATGCTAGTAGAAACCATGCCCGCACGCTATGATCTTTAGGTCTTAGAACTTTACGTCTTGTCATTTTGCTTCAGGTTACGAAAACTATGCAAAGGTAGCACTTTTAGTTTAATCCACCAAATAATTGTAACATAAAATAAAATTGACGCAATATATTTATACATGTAATATTGTTTAAAAGTTGTACATTTGCAACCTAAAACAATATATGATGATTCACAACGCTCAGTCCTTTATATATATAAATAAGGTGTACCTCGGTAATGCAGGGGTAAAACCGACTGGTATTTTTGAGTTCGGGAATGGTACTTTTAAGGAAATCTCTTCCGGATAATGTCCGCTGAATGCCCGTCGTTAGGCGTAAACTCCGTCACCCGTATATTTTGTTAAAGTAACAAAAAAATAACGGAAAAATAAGTATAATTAAGGTCTGTTACAAAAAATAAAGTCCATGTTACAAATTATTAAAGCGGTAATAAATATATAATATATCTTTGCAGCCGTAAATATGACTCGACCTTTGGTTAGAACTAACATTTTAATTTCAAATAACGTAAACTATGTATCAAAATCTGTCAAAATGAAGAATCTAAAACAATTGATTAGACAGGCTGTTCCTATGGTGATGATGTTGCTGCTGTGTAGCGCTACGTTGCATGGCCAGAACATTAACATTTCAGGTACAGTTTCGGATGCAGCAGGGGAGCCGCTCATTGGTGCCTCTGTTGTAGTGAAGGGACAAACTTCCCTGGGTACTGTTACTGATTTTGATGGTAACTTCACTTTGAAGGTTCCATCGGAGTCTACCGTGCTTGTGATTTCTTATGTGGGAATGACCACTCGAGAGATCAAGGTCGGCAAACAGCGTTCTTTCAAAGTGACGCTGCAGGACGACACCCAGTTGGAAGAAGTGATTGTGGTTGGTTTCGGCCAGCAGAAGAAAGCCTCAGTAGTAGGTGCTATCACACAGACTACAGGTGAAGTGCTGGAACGTTCCGCAGGTATTAACGACATCGGCTCTGCCTTGACGGGTAATCTGCCTGGTGTTGTAACGACGGCTTCGTCAGGTATACCTGGTGAGGAAGACCCGCAGATTATCATCCGCGGTCAGTCGTCGTGGAATAACTCTAGCCCGCTTATCCTTGTGGATGGTATTGAGCGTCCCATGTCAAGCGTTGACATGCAGTCTGTAGCTACCATCTCTGTATTGAAGGATGCCTCTGCAACGGCTGTGTATGGTGTGAAGGGTGCTAACGGTGTTATCCTGATTACCACCAAGCGTGGTACTGAGGGTAAGGCACAGATCAGTGTAACTGCCAATGCTACCATGAAGATTCCTTCTATGTTGCCCGACAAGTACGACTCTTACGATGCCCTTGTTGCTCGTAATACAGCTGTCGAGCATGAGTTGAATCTGAATCCTGAGGCTTTCTCTTACATGAAGCCCATGAGTTTCATCCAGCACTATCGCAATCAGAGTACTCAAGAGGAATTTGAACGCTATCCCAATGTGGACTGGCAGCGTGAGATGTTCAAGAAATCTGTAATGTCTTATAATGCTAACCTTAATATTGCTGGTGGTACGAAGTTTGTGAAGTACTTTGCTTCAGTTGACTTCGCTAGTGAGGGTGACTTGTTCAAGTCTTTTGAGACAGGTCGTAAGTACGATCGCTCTATCTCTTATAATCGCGTAAGCGTACGCTCAAACCTTGATTTTAATATCACTCCGACTACCGTCTTCAAGGTGAACATTGCCGGTTCAAATGGTAAGCAGACTAACCCTTGGGAGCGTGGCCACGAGTGGGACGCAGGTGCCAGCTTAGGATGGCAGATGTCTCAGATGTGGGCTGGTGTTTACAATATTTCACCCGATGCATTCCTGCCACAATATAGTGATGGTTCATGGGGTTTCCTGCCTGGTTCTACCAATGTAAGTAACTCAGCTCAGACCTCTTCTATCGGTGGTGTTCAGACGATTACGACAACACGTATCAATACCGACTTCGTATTGGAGCAGAAACTCGATTTCGTTACCAAGGGTCTTGCATTCCGTGCTATGGTTTCTTGGGATAACGTCTTCCGCGAGGACCGTCGTGGTATCGCTGACTTGTATAATGACCCACAGCTGAAGTGGATTGATCCCGAGACGGGTATTGCTCAGTACAAGCAGCCTTATGAAGGATATGACCGTTTCGACTATACCATGGGTAACAAATGGAGCACACAGGGTGGTGAGGTTAACAACTGGGCTACTCAGCGTAACCTGAATTACCAATTCCAGCTCAACTGGGCACGTAAGTTTGGACTCCACGATGTTTCGTTGATGGGTAACTTTGGTCGTCAGGAGTATGCTACGGGTTCTGAGATTCCTCACTATCGTGAAGACTGGGTATTCCGTGCTACCTATAATTATGCTAACCGTTATTCTTTGGAGTTCAATGGTGCCTACAACGGTTCTGAAAAGTTCTCCAAGGACAACCGCTTTGCCTTCTTCGCATCTGGTGCTGTTGGTTGGACCATCAGTGAAGAGAAGTTCATGGATTATTTGCGTGAGAAGCACATCGTTGATATGTTGAAACTACGTGCCTCTTATGGTGCTATCGGTGACGATAACGTAGGTACTCGTTGGATGTATGTATCACAATGGGCTTATGGAGGACGTACTTCTTTGGATGTGACACCTACAGGTGGTTTCAAAGCTGAAGATACTTCGACGGGTGGTTCACCATACGTATTCTATCGTGAGGCTGCCGTAGGTAACGAGAACATACACTGGGAGAAAGTGAAGAAATTCAATTTCGGTATCGACTATGGTTTCTTAGGTGGTTTAATCGCCGGTTCGGTCGATATCTTCAGTGACCGTCGTACAGACATTCTGGTTGGTGGCTCTAGACTCGTTCCCACCTATTTCGGACAGTCTCCTGCATGGGTGAACCTCGGTGAGGTTAAGACCAATGGTTATGAGATTGAGGTTCGTCTGAACAAAGTATTTGCCAACAAGATGCGTGTTTGGGCTAACATGAATATGACCCATGCAACGAATGAGGTTGTAAAGCGTGATGACCCAGGTCTGTATCCTGCCTATCGTAAGCAGGAAGGTTATGCTATCGGTCAGACCCATGCTTACCTTGATAAAGGTATGATGCAGAATTATGATGACCTGTACGGATCACCTAAGCATGATACCAGTGACGGCCAGAAACTGCCAGGTGACTACTATATCGTTGACTTCAACGGTGACGGTCAGGTGGATGCTACTAATGACCAGGTGCCTTATGGCTATGCTGGATCTCCTCAGAACACTTATAATGCCACTATCGGTTTTGAGTGGAAGGGCTTCAGCTGCTTCGCACAGTTCTATGGTGTGACCAACGTCACCCGTGATGTAACGATGATTAGCCTTGCTGACCCCATGCTGGCTAACGTTTACGACCAGGGAACTTGGTGGAGTTATGATCATACAGGCGCAGATGTTGTAACACCACGTCTTACTACAAAACCCACTTATTATTATGGTACGCAGTACTTGTGCGATGGTAGCTACATTCGTCTGAAGAACGTTGAGGTAGCCTATACCTTTACACAGCCTTGGATTCGTAAGATGGGTATCCACGACCTGAAGGTTTATGTCAATGCCAATAACTTGTGGCTTTGGACACGTATGCCTGACGACCGTGAGTCTAACTTCTCGTCAAATGGCGGTGCTACGGGTGCCTATCCTACAGTGAAGCGTATCAACTTCGGTGTAAAGATTAATCTGTAAAATGAAGACAACAATGAAAAAGATTATTAATCAATATATATTCATGAGCATAGCAGCCGTGTCGCTCTCTTTTGGAGCTTCGTCCTGCTCCGACTATTTGGACAAGACGGCTGACTCAGATGTGAACCCTGAGATGGCGTTCATGAACTTTCAGAACTTCCAGGGCTTCGTGGAGGAGGCTTACAACTGTATCCCCAACAAGGAGTCGAATTTTTGGTGCTGCACCTTCAACTGGGGTGAAGACGAGATTATGAACACAGGTCTTGGTGACACACACGTAACAGCTCACTTTGATCTTGGCGACTACCGTCATTGGCAGAATGACGACCAGTCTTATCTGCATCGTGGTGGTGGTAACCTGAATCCTACCTCGAACGATAAGTTTGCTCATTCGTTGGAGCATGCATGGTATGTTATTCGTAAGATGAACCTCGGTTTGGCGAACATGGATAAACTGACCAATGCTACAACAGAAGAGAAGAACCTTATCAAGGGTCAGTTGCTTTTCATGCGCGCATGGTGGCATCTGGAGCAGATGATCTATTTTGGAGGACTGCCCTATGTTGATTATGTGATTCCTGCCGATGGTCCCTTCGACTTGGAACGTCTCTCATTCCAGGAGTGTGCCAAGAAAGCCGCTGAGGATTTCCGTGCTGCAGCAGCCTTGCTGCCTGACAACTGGGATAACACAGCAGCAGGTAAGCGTACACTTGGTAAGAACGACCTCCGTATTACTAAGGTTTGTGCATTGGGTTATATGGGCAAGGCTCTATTGTGGGCTGCCTCTCCACTCAATGAATTAGGTGCTCAGCTTGGTGCCTCGAAGAACGGCAATACCTATAAATATAATACTGCATTGGCTCAGCAGGCTGCTGATGCCTTAGCAGAGGCTATTAACGCACTCGACCGCTCACCTTACGGATTGGCTGAATACAAATATTCAGATATCTATAACCATGAAGCTGATAAGTCTTCTGCTTCCAACTTCTCAGAGATTTTCTATACCACGGGTCAGAGCTGGAGAATGCCAGGTAGCATAGAAGCTATCATGCGTGGTCCGATGCCCGACATCAATGGTTCAAACTGGAACTTTTCTAAACTGTGGGGTCCCAAGGTGAACAACCTTGTAGAACACGATGCTCTTATCCACATGCCAACAGCCAACTATATTAACTATGCTTACGGAATGGCAGATGGTACTCCTGCTTATGTGGTTGAGAATGGAAAGCTGGTTGCTAACGATGCTTCACGTGGTGGATCATTTGATCCTACTCATCCGTTCCAGAATCGTGACCCACGTTTCTATCACGACATTATGTTTGATGGTTTTAAGTTCATAAATACCACACCAGGCGATGCCGATAAACCATTCCAGTATCTGGAAATGTTTACAGGTGGTAACATGGTGCCTACAGGAAATGCTGACCGTTCAGCAAACGGTAGCCGTACGGGTTATTTCTGTCAGAAACTCGTTCCTCACCAGTGTAATAAGTACGACGGAATGTACAACTGGGGTGGTGCCTTGCAGACTTATCTGCCATATATGCGTGTTGCAGACATTTACCTGATGTATGCTGAGGCATGTGCTGCTGTAGGTGGTGCTACACAAAAGGGTTCAGGCTGTAGTTTGAGCGCTGTTGATGCCATCAATATCCTTCGCGACCGTGTTGGTGCAGGCCATGTGGCTGATAATCTGGTAAGTGACAAGAATAAGTTCATGGACGAAGTTCGTCGTGAGCGTGCCTGCGAACTGGCTTTCGAAGGCTTCCGCTGGAACGACTTGCAGCGTTGGCTGCTGCTGACCGAGGCTCCTTATAATATTAAGACCCGTCAGGAATTCAAGCGTTCAGGTAGTTTCGACTACACCAAGAACGATCCTCGTGACGCTGAGGTGAGTGGATGGGGCGAGACAGTCATTGTTGAGCGTTCGTTCGACACCAAGCACTACTTGCTGCCACTCAAGGATGATGAGACAAAACTCTATTCTGGCTATTCTCAGAACCCCGGATGGAATTAAAAGAATAAATAAATAAAAGATCTATGAAACATAAGATATTATATATGTCAGCTCTCTTGGCAGTAACAACAGTTACACCTGCTGCTGCCCAGATTGAGACAGGACAGGATTCGCTCGTCAATGTGGCATTCCGTAAAGTTGCTGCCGATGACGTGATGGGTGGCGTCTCGTCCCTCAACTACCGTGAGCTGATGGAGAAAAACTATAATACGTACAGTCTTGACAATATGCAAGGCTATGTAGCAGGCTTCAATGGCAACGGCATGTGGGGCTTGGATGGTTCGTCCGACTTTTCGGCAGACAACGTGCCCAATGGTATGCTGGTGCTCATCGACGGTGTGCCCCGTTCTGCCAATAATGTCACACCTTCAGAGATTGAGGATGTTACTTTCCTGAAAGGTGCTCAGGCTGTGGTTCTCTATGGTAGCCGTGCTGCCAAAGGTGTGCTGCTCATTACCACCAAGCGTGGTCAGGTAACCGATGGACTGAAGGTTAACGTACGTGCCAACACGGGTTGGAATGTGGCTAAGAGCTATCCCGAATACTTGGGTTCAGCAGAGTACATGACTCTTTACAACGAGGCCTTTCACAATGATAATCCACTCTTAGCTCTACCTTATAAGGCAGAGGATATCTATAATTTTGCCTCTGGAAAGAATCCTTATCGCTATCCGAACCTCAATCTCTACTCTTCTGATTATATCAAGAAGGCCTATAATCGTACAGATGTTACGGCTGAGATTGAAGGTGGTAACGACCGTGCAAAATTCTATGCAAACGTGAGCTACTATCGTCAGGGTGATTTCCTGGATTTCGGTGAAGCAAAGAACAATCATGTTGACCGTTTCAATGTCCGTGGTAACGTGGATATGAAAATCAACAACTTCATCACCGCTTTCGTGAATGCCAATGCCACCTATTATAATTCGCGCGGTACCAACGGTGCCAATTTCTGGCAGACAGCAGCAACACTGCGTCCGAACCGTCTTTCTCCGCTGATTCCACAAAGCTATGTGGATCCGAATGCTGTTTCAGCTCAGACGATGCTGGCCAATACCACCAACATCATCAACGGATGCTTCTTAGGTGGTACACAGACTGACCTGACCAACGTAATCGGCGATATCTATTCTGCCGGTTATAACACCTGGACCAGCCGCCAGTTCCAGTTCGATGCTGGTGTGAACTTTGATCTTAGCTCAGTGCTGAAAGGCCTGTCCTTCCATGCACAGGTGGCCGTTGACTATGCTACGACCTATACGACAGCATTCAACAACACCTATGCTACTTTCCAGCCTGTTTGGAGTGAGTATAATGGACAAGATGTTATTGTAGCTTTGTATAACAATGATACAGTTGATAAGAAGTCTGGTGTGCAGAACATCAGTGGCTCTACTGACAATCAGACGATTTCCTTCAATGCTCATTTCGATTACAACCGCACGTTTAATGACGTACACAATGTAAGCGCCATTGCGGTGGTTAACGGATTCCAGCAGAGCGTATCGGGCGTCTATCATAAGCTAGGCAATGCCAACTTAGGTTTCCAGGCTTCTTATAACTATGCTAAGAAGTACTATGCTGATTTTGCTTTCGCCACACCTTGGTCTGCCCGTCTGCCAGAAGGTCATCGTGCAGGATTCTCACCCTCTTTCACTTTGGGTTGGAACATTGCCAAGGAGAATTTTATGCAGAATCAGAACTTCTTTGATGAACTGAAGATTAGTGCCAGCTACAGCGACCTGAAGACAGACTTGGGTATCGACCAATATTACATGTATCAGGCTACTTATGCAAGTGGCGGCTGGTGGGACTGGAATGGTGAGACTGGTCACAGCGCAGTTCAGTCAAAGCGTGGTGGTAACGATGACTTCTCTTACCTGCAGCGTCAAGAATTCTCGGTTAGCCTGCATGCCGCCATGCTGCAGCGTTCATTGACTACCGATCTTTCATTCTTTACCAACAAGATGAAGGGTGGTGTCATGTTGGCGACCACCCAGATGCCCAGCTACTTCCGTGTATATTATCCTGAATCTTCGTTCCTGCCTTACATCAATTACAACGATGACACTCGTACAGGTTTCGACCTTGCAGTGAAGTATAAGAAGAACTTCGGTGATTTCGGTATGCAGGTTGGTGCAAACTTAACCTACTACACAACGAATGCCTCCAAGCGTGATGATTCTGGCTACGCCGATGACTATCAGCATCGTCAGGGTAAGGCAATCGATGCCATTTGGGGTTATGAGTGCTTAGGCTTCTTCCAGAATGAAGCCGATATCGCTAACTCTCCTGAGCAGAAGCTTGGTGGTACCACAGTGCGTCCGGGTGACCTGAAGTATAAGGATCAGAATGGTGATGGTGTTATTGATACCAAAGACCAGATAGACTTAGGCAAGGCTGGATGGTATGGTGCTCCTACAACATTGGGTGTCAATGTTACGCTGAAGTATAAGAACTTCACGCTGTTTATGCTCGGTACAGGAAGCTTCGGAGGTCATGGTGTGAAGAACAACAGTTATTGGTGGATTGACGAGGCTGACAAATACAGTGCTGTGGTTCGCGGACGCTGGACACCAGAGACTGCTGCAACAGCAACCTATCCTCGTCTGACCACTATGAGTGGTGCCAACAACTTCACCACCTCTGACTTCTGGATTTATTCTACCTCTCGTTTCGACCTGGCTAAGGTTCAGCTGACCTACGACTTCCCGAAGTCGTTGTTCAACAACGTGAAGTTCATCAAGGGTGCTTCTGCCTATGTAAGTGGTAGCAATCTGCTGACTATTGCCAAGGAACGTGAACTCTTAGAGATGAATGTCGGTTCTGCACCGCAGACCCGTTTCTACAACCTGGGTGTTCAGGTAAAATTCTAAAAGAGTAATTAGAAATTAGAAAATTATATTATGATTACTAAGTTTATTAATAAGATACTTGTTGCTGGTGTAGTGAGCTGTGGATTCGCTATTGGCTTCACCTCCTGTGACGACTTGACTAAACCGGCATTGGAGAACATTCAGGACATCACAGAGATGTATAATGATCCCACATTTGCCCGTGGTTTGATTGACAATGCCTTCCTTGTATTGCCTTACGAAGGGTCACCGCAAAGTGACGTTGCTACAGACGATGCTGTTTCAAATGATAATAGCAACAGTTATAAGCAGATGGCTACGGGAACCTGGACTTCACAGACGAACCCAATTAACCAGTGGGAGACGCGTTATCACGCTATCCAGTATTGTAACCTCTTCCTCGAGAATATTGATCAGGTGAAGTGGGACTATACCAGTGATGTTCTTAACCAGATGCACATGGATTTGTATCGCGGCCAGGCTTATGCCCTGCGTGCTCTCCACCTGTTCTATCTGTTGCGTTCGCATTGCGGTATGGTTGACGGCCAGTTGATGGGTGTACCCATTCACCTGACTTCAGAGAGCCAAAGTTCTGATTTCAACCTTCCTCGTAACACCTTTAAGGAGTGTTACGATCAGATTATGGCTGATTTCGACGAGGCATTGAAGTATGTTCCAGAGCACTATGGCGATGTTTCTGCCGCTCAGGTTCCTGCTAAGTATTCGTCAAAGGGCGCTACAGACGCTGAGTACAACCGTGCCTTCGGAAACTTGCAGCGCGGTAAGATTGATGGCTATATTATCAAGGCCATGAAGGCTCAGGTGGCTCTTTTTGCCGCTTCTCCTGCTTACCAGTCTGCTGGTGCTGTGACTTGGGAACAGGCAGCCAAGTATGCTGCAGACTATCTGATGCTCCGCGGTGGCTTGGATTGTGTTGATCCGACAGGTTGGAAATGGTTTACATTGAAAGACTATATCAAGAACTTCAAGTTCGCTGATCCCGATTCCAAGGAGGTTGTTTGGCGTGGTACAGTAGGCGACAGCCACAATCTGGAGCAGGACAACTATCCTCCTTCACTTTATGGTAATGGTCGTGTTAATCCGACTCAGAATTTGGTGGACGCCTTCCCTGCTGCTAACGGTTATCCTATTAGTGCCAGTGCTTCTGGCTATGATCCTGCCAAGCCTTATGAGAATCGTGACCCACGTCTGCGTACCTATATCCTTGTGAACGGTGACCCCATGGGTGTTTCAAGTTCTGCTATCAATACACAGGCTGATGGAAGCACACTGGATGCTCTGAATAAGGAGAATGGTAAATCCACGACGACAGGTTATTATCTGCGCAAGATGCTTCGTGATGATGTTAACCTGACTCCTGGTAGCGTAACAGACCAAAGACACTTCGGAATCCGCATCCGCACCACCGAGCTCTTGCTCGACTATGCAGAGGCTGCCAACGAGGCTCAAGGTCCTACTGCCAACGTGGGTGGAGCAAACTTCTCTGCATACCAAGTGATGAAGGCTCTTCGCTACCGTGTTCACGACGGAGAGGACTGGGCAGATCCCTATCTGGAGAGCATCAAGGATGACAAGGCCAAGATGCGTGAACTGATTCACAACGAACGTCGTTTGGAGCTGTGCTTCGAGAACAACCGTTTCTGGGATTTACGTCGTTGGAAGGATAGCCTCACCGAAAGCGCAAAGGGTGTTAGTATCACGACTCCCGGTACGGGTGTTACAGACTACAAGTTCATCAATGTAGAAGAACGTAAGTATATGGATTATATGTATTATGGTCCGATTCCTTACTCTGAGGTTCTGAAGTGGAGCAATCTGAAGCAGAACGACGGATGGAGTAAATAATTAACAATGTAAAATTCTAAAAAGACTATGAATAAGAAATTATCATATATGCTCAGCCTGCTGTTGGCTGGTACGCTGTTTACCTCGTGTAAAAATGGCGATGCGACATTTGATGATTACGAAGAGGGTACAAGCGTATATTTTGCCTATCAGTATCCTGTGCGCACCATCGTATTAGGTGACGATGATTATGACCTGACACTTGACCATGCACACAAGTGCAAGATCCTGGCCACTTTCGGCGGAGCGCGTGAAGGTAGCGATGGTAGTGTTATAGTAGATGTTGACCCCACGCTGGTTAACAACCTGACTTTCGAGGACGGTTCTCCTGTTCTGCTTATGCCTGATGAGTATTATGACTTAGTGACTCCTAATATCTGGCCTTTTAACGGAACATTTAATGCTGGCACAGAGGTAGTGTTGACCGATGCGTTCTTTGCCGACCCAAGATCTGTAAAGAATACTTTTGTTATTCCAGTGGTTATGGAAGAGCAAACAGGTTTTACTCGTATCCTTAGCGGTACGCCGATAGAGGGTAGCACGAAAGTGCGTACAGATGCCTCTCAATGGACAGTACAGCCTATGGACTTCGTACTCTACTGTGTAAAGTACCAGAACAAGTATTCTGGCTATTGGCTCACCCATGGCACGACTTCTATTGATAACATTGAGAAGGCTCAGCCGCACCAGATAGAAACCACGTCAATGACAGGCTGCGTCTATCACGCCACATGGACAACCCATGACTACTGTCAGTACAAGCGCGATGCACGTGGTCAGAAGACCAGCGAGATCGAGAAAGTGTCGAAGTCCTACAACTTTGACCTTGTCCTCACCTTCGATGGCAACGACAAGTGTATCATCACCGCATCCGGTGTCAACGTCGGCTCTGGCTCATGGTCGGACGACGGTGCCAAGAAGTCGTGGGGTGACAAAGACCGCGACTTGATGGAACTGAGTTATCAACTTTCCGCTATCGACACCGACGAGCTGGGCAACGTCATCAATGCCAACGTCCAGGAGAAACTCGTATGGCAGCGCAGTGGTGTGACTTTGAAGGAATTCAAGCCTACATATAATAACTAACGTTATAAAATTAACGAACAATGAAAAAGACTATCATCATATCTGCACTCGGAGCCATGTTTATGGCTTCGTGTGCCGACGAGTTCAACACGAACAACTACCCTGTTGATCGTCCAGCTAGGTTGGCAGAGTATGCTTACCTGAACGATTACCAGCCGTTGAAGAGTTATGTTGATCATAATAAAAATGCTAACTTCAAGTTAGGTGTTGGTACTACAGCCAGCAACTATTTGAAGAAGCAACTGGAGTACGCACTCGTCAATTCTAATTTTGAAGAGACAGAGCCAGGCAATTGTATGAAGATGGGATCTGTCGTAAATGATAGAGGTGAAATGAACTTCGGTACTGTTAGCGAGTATGTGAATGCTGCTACTGACGCTGGTCTCTCCGTTTATGGACATACTTTGGCATGGCACGCTCAGCAGCCAGTGAAGTGGCTTACCTCTCTGTTGAAGGACAAGGAACTTGACATTGATCCAGATGCTAAAATTGAGGTTGAAGTCTATAAGCAGGACTGGACAAAAGCTGGAGGCTACTCGATGTGGGGACAGTTCCCTGAAGCTATTACAACAGGTCCTGTTGTAGATGGAAAAGGTCTCACTATGACTACCTCAGGTACTATTCCTAACTTTTGGGAATTACAGTACATGGTGGCTGACGGCATTTCTTTGGAGGAAGGTGCTGAATATTTGCTTCGTATTGAATTGTCTGGAACACCAAAAAGCGACAACTTGCATTTTGTTATAGGTGCTTGGGGTAATGACATTAAGACAGGTGTAATAGACTTCAATGAAAATCTGGAAACACGTGACATTAAATTCACGGCATCTGCTGCCGTCGGTGGTGTGCATATGCTGGTACAGTCAGGTGACTATGCAGGTTCTTATACTATTAAAGGTGTAACGCTTTACAAGCTTGAGACACCTGCTATGGAAGTTGAACAAGAGATTTACTATCAGGACTGGACAAAAGCTGGAGGCTACTCAATGTGGGGACAATTCCCTGCAGGTGTTACTTCTGGTCCGGTTGTCGATAATAATGGTCTTACATTGACTTCTACTGGTACCACTTCTGGCTTCTGGGAATTACAGTACATGGTCGCTGATGGTCTTCAGTTCAAAGAAGGTGTTGATTACGTTCTAAAGATAAATGTCAAGGGTAATCCAGCAAGCGATAACCTGCACTATGTTGTAGGCGCTTGGGGCAATGATGTCAAGACTGGTGTTCTTGATTTCAAAGATGAATGGGCTACTAAGACAGTAAGATTTACTAGCACCGGTGATTTGAATGGTGTTCATATACTGTTACAGTCTGGTGACTATGTTGGTACTTATACTGTTAAGGATGTTCAGGTCTGCGAAATTGTGAAGATGAATTCTATTCCTTTGACTCCTGAGCAGAAGAAGGATACCCTGACTTGGGCTATGGACAAGTGGATTAGTGGTATGATGGAAGCCTGCGATGGTAAGGTTAAGGCCTGGGACGTTGTCAACGAGGCTATTGGCCAAGGTGAAAAGCTTACCGATGGTTTCTATGCTCTGCAACATGGTAAAGAAGGCGATACCGAGAACTTCTTCTGGCAGGATTACCTCGGTGACCTCGACTATGTTCGTTCAGCAGTTGCTATGGCTCGTTTTTATGGTCCTGAAGACATCAAGTTGTTCATCAACGACTATAACCTTGAAAGCGACTGGGACGATAACCTGAAGGTTAAGAGTCTGATTAACTGGATTGGAAAGTGGGAGTCTGACGGCATTACCAAGATTGATGGTATCGGAAGTCAGATGCACATCTCTTGCTATGCAGACAAGGCTGTTCAGGAGAGAAAGAAGGCTGCTATTGAGAATATGCTGAAACTGCTGGCTGCTTCCGGCAAGCTGGTTCGTATCTCTGAGCTCGACATGGGCTATGTTGATGCTAATGGTAAGGATGTTATTACAGCAGAAATGACAGAGGATCAGCATAAGGAAATGGCTGCACTCTACAACTGGATTATCCAGAAGTACTTTGAGATTATTCCTGTCAGTCAGCAGTGGGGCATCTGCCAGTGGTGTATCACTGATGCTCCTGCCGATAGCGGTTGGCGTAAGAACCAGCCCGTTGGTCTCTGGGATAGTGAATATTATCGCAAGCATGTTTATGCTGGCTTCGCTACTGGTCTTGCCGGTAAGCCCTATGAGCCTGGTAAATAAAGATATTACCCCTAAAAGGTAATTTTTAGAACTTTACATGTGTTGGAGCCCGTGTCTGAGAAGATGCGGGCTTCTTTATGAAGTCTCGCAGGATAGCGAGAACTTTCTAAATGGAGCCTTTATGAAATCAGGCTCTTTATGAAGTCTCGCCATCGGCGAGAACTTTTTATATCGAATTATAGAATATGGAAACCTATTAGTACTTTATCTTAAAATAGTCGAGTAAGGCTTTGTACTGATCCTGAGCAGTTAGGCAGGTGTCTGTCAGAAATCCGTTTACATGTCCCCACTCTCGTAAACCGCGATAATAAAACAGTTTGAGCTCATCAGTAATGATGAAGGGCACAATACCATTAGCCAGACATTCCTTAAACATTAACAGGCGTCCTACGCGA
>CACXTX010000049.1 GCA_902770635.1 uncultured Prevotellaceae bacterium
TCTACTGGACAACTACTCAAATACGCCGAGGATACATTAGGGCATGACGTAAAAGAATGGATAGAAGACAGAATCAAATCATAACTAAAAAATGAAAACAATGCAACTCTGGAGATCATGGGGTCTCTACTGATCATTTTATTAACTTCTGAACTACTCTAAACGAAATGCCCGTCAGACGGGACAGCAGCTAGACTCCAGCCCCAAAGGAGAGAGCGTATCTTAACACTTCGTTCCGTCTCGATTTCTCAAGGCTTTGAACCATGAGAATGGTCAGGATAGATCAGTAGATCAGGGGAGTCCCCTTCTGGACGAATTATAAAGGCAAAGATGTAACTGCGCTTATAGATATCATGTTTAAATATGAAAAAATCCTCCGCTAGGTAGTCTAACCCATTGGTTTCCAGGAAGATGATGGCGGAGAAATTTTGATGTAGCAGTGATAGATGTCGTGTTTCTTCTCAAGGAGGCCCCTGTAAGGACGGAAGAGGGAAGATAAATGATAGGGAGTCAGGACTTATTAGAAGCGAGGCCGTACTTAATGACTCTGCCACTTAAGTCGCAAGATGCTAGGACTTAAGTCGCAAGCCCCTGCTACTATAGTAGTAAGACTCTAGGACTTAAGTAGCAGATTAAAGAAAGCGGACTTAATAGGTGCACAAGTCCTGATTGACAACTATTTAGGATGTTCCCTAAAACAATAGTGTTCGCGTGCGAAACAGCATTGGTTACACGAGAGAGAGTAAAATCCTCCGCCATCATTCCGCTGTATATCAGATAGTTAGGAGTGATGGCGGAGGGTTTTTAGTCTTTTGCCTAGCAAGAAGGTTCTGTGTCAATTTGGGTGGGGAAACACTAGTATGATCAGGGGATGGTTCTAGGGTGTTAAGTGGTTCTTCTGCAATTTAGTTGAAAGTCTTGTCAAGATTTCATAGGGACAGCATTCACATCTAAATATGCGTATTTATGCAAAAAAAGTTGGTAATTTACTTGGCACTCCCCAAAGATTATTGTATTTTTGCAATCCACCGTCAAGACGATGGCGGTATTGTATAAATGAATACACAAATTTTTGCTCGATAATAACAGTTATAGTATGAAAACAGAAGGATATCAAGTAAAGAGGTATGGACAGGCGGTTAAGCGCTATGTGCAGACCATGGAACTGAAGGATGACGCAGCTCTGATAGCTGAGTATCGTCGCCGTCATAGTGAACAGGAAGCATGGAAGGAAGTTCTGGATGGTATCCGGGAAGTGGGTATCTTAGACATGCAGCTGTTTATCTTGGGTACTCGTTTGGTGATGATAGTGGAGACACCGCTTGACTTCGACTGGGACTCGGCAATGGCGCGACTGGCTACCTTGCCTCGTCAGCAGGAGTGGGAGGACTATATGGCGATGTTCCAGCAATGCAAGGAGGGTGCTACCAGCGATGAGAAATGGCAAATGATGGAGCAAATGTTCTACCTGTACGAATGATGAAAAGAATAATGATGATAGGGCTGTGTCTGCTGCTGACAGTGGGGATGACGGCCGGTAAGAAACTGGAGCTGAAGGATGTGACAAGTCGCGACTTCAATGCTTCGACAATGTTTGCTTTGAAGGCGTTGCCTGACGGTGACAACTTTGCACGTATCAGTGAGGACCAGAAGAGGGTAGAGCAGTATTCCTTCAAGACGGGTAAGCAGGTGGGTGTCTTGTTTGACGTGAATGATGTGAAGGAGCCTGCACTGGGCAGTATCGATGGCTTTACTATCAGTCCTGACGGGAAGCGTATCCTGATTCAGACGGGAACGGAGCGTATCTACCGACACTCTTTTACGGCTACGTTCTACCTTTATTCCGTAAGCGACCATCGGATGGTTCCACTCTCGAAGAACGGGCCACAGCAAACGCCATTGTTCTCGCCCGACGGACAGCAGGTGGCCTTCGTCCGCGGCAATAACATCTTTCTGGTCAGCCAGTTGGATCATCCCCAGGAACAGCAGATTACCTCTGACGGCAAACGCAACGAGGTGATTAATGGCATTCCTGACTGGGTGAACGAGGAAGAGTTTGGCAACGACCGCATGATGGTCTTTACGGCAGACGGCAGCCATGTGGTGTGGGTACGCTATGACGAAGCGGCCGTGAAGCAATACTCCATGCCGCTGTTCAAAGGACTGAAACCAGAGAAGAAGGAGTTTGCCGACTATCCAGGATTCTATACTTATAAATATCCGATTGCCGGAGAGCAGAATGCCATGGTGACGGTGTGGAGCTATGACATTACATCGCAGAAGACGCAGCAGTTACAGGTGCCTTTGGACAAGGATGGCTACATCCCTCGCCTTATCATGACCAGTGACGCAGAAAAGGTGGCTGTCTATACCATGAACCGTCATCAGGATTGCCTGCGCATCTACATGGCCAATGCTACGACGGGCGACGTCCGGATGGCCATTGAGGAAAAGGTTGACAAATATGTCCGTGAGGAGGCGATGAGTGACATCCAGATTACCGACCGCCATATCCTGTTGCCCAGCGACCGCAGCGGCTATATGCATCTGTATCTGTACGACCTGAACGGCAAGCTGATCCGCCAGATAGAAGACGGGAACTACGAGGTGAGTGCCGTCTATGGCTATGACGAGAAGACGGGCGACACCTACTATGCATCTCATGAGTACGGAGCCACGGAGCAACAGATATGGGTGGCTCATAAGAACGGACGGCGCGAGTGTCTGACCAAACAGACGGGTTGGAGCACGGCTCTGTTCAGCAACAACTACAAATACTTCATCCACACGTGGAGTGACCTGAATACGCCAACCGTCTGTACGCTTTGTAATAACAAGGGAAAGGTGCTGGAAACGCTGGTAGAGAATCAGGCTTTGATGGACCGCTTGAGTGCATACGACCTTGGAAAACGTGAACTGTTTACGTTGACGACGGCGGACGGTGTGGAACTGAACGGATGGATGGTTAAACCGGCAGACTTCGACCCAATGAAGAAATATCCCGTGGTGATGTATCAGTACGGAGGTCCTGGCAACCAGCAGGTGAAGAACGCATGGAACATCGGACAGGCGGGGCGAGGTGCCCTGCTGGAACAGTATCTCTGCCAACAAGGTTTCTTGTGTGTCTGCGTAGATAACAGGGGTACAGGTGGACGCGGTGCTGCTTTTGAGAAGTGCACCTATCTGAAGTTGGGCCAGTTGGAGTCGCACGACCAGGTAGAGGCAGCCTTGTGGTTGGGACAGCAGTCGTATGTGGACAAGAACCGCATAGCTATCTGGGGCTGGTCGTTTGGCGGGTTCAATACGCTGATGGCCATGTCGGAGGGTAGGGATGTGTTCTGTGCCGGAATAGCCATCGCACCTCCCACCTCATGGCGCTACTATGACACCATATATACGGAGCGTTACATGCGCACTCCTCAGGAGAATGCTGCAGGGTATGACGACTGTCCGATAGCCCGTGTTGAAAAGCTACATGGTGCCTTGTTGTTGTGTCACGGAATGGCCGATGACAACGTACACTTCCGTAATACCGCAGAATATACGGAGGCGATGGTGCAGGCTGACAAGGATTTCCGTCAGTTGGTCTATACCAACCGCAATCATAGCATCTATGGCGGGAATACCAGAGCCCACTTGTTTAGACAGTGTGTTGACTTCTTTATGGAAAAGATGAAAAGTGAAAGGATGAAACAGTAAAAGAAAAAGGCTCCTCAAGAACGGGGAGCCTTTTATCTTTAGTAGTTCTCGGGCTTGATTTGGAAGTAAGCCTGTGGGTGGTCGCATACAGGACATACATCGGGCGCCTTCTTGCCGACAACGATGTGTCCGCAGTTGGCACACTGCCAGATGACATCACCATCCTTAGAGAACACACGCTCCTTCTGCACATTGTCCAGCAACTTACGATAACGCTCTTCGTGAGCCTTCTCAATCTTAGCGACGCCTTCGAACTTTTCGGCAATCTCGTCGAAACCTTCTTCGCGAGCCTCACGAGCCATGCGGGCATACATGTCCGTCCACTCAAAGTTCTCGCCACCAGCAGCAGCTTCCAAGTTAGAGGCAGTGTCCTTGATAGAACCGCCTTCCAACAGCTTGAACCACATCTTAGCGTGCTCCTTCTCGTTGGCTGCAGTCTCCTCGAAGATGGCTGCAATCTGTACGAAACCGTCTTTCTTAGCTTTTGATGCCCAATAGCTATACTTGTTACGTGCCATTGACTCACCTGCAAAAGCCTCCTGCAGGTTCTTCTCAGTTTTTGTTCCTTTCAGTTCTTTCATTTTCGTTTTTTTTGTTTAGTTTATAAAAATGTTATAGTTCTAACTAGTGTGACTAGTATTGACAAGCTTTATTAGATGGATATCTCGCCACGTATGCTTCGTTTCATCATCTCGCGTACCTTCTCTGGGTCGTTGTAATGTGACTGCAAGAACATGAGCTTGGTAACGGCACTCTCCACCGTCGAGTCGTATCCGCTGACCACGCCGGCTTCCTGCAGATGGTAGCCTGTATCATAGCGTCCCATCTCTACAGCCCCCTGCATACACTGGCTGATGTTCACAATCACCTTCCCGTTTCGGGTACCCTCCTTCAGCGCATTGAGCAACCAGGGATTCTGAGGTGCATTGCCGGAACCAAAGGTACGCATCACGATGGACTTCAGGTTGGGGGTGTGGATGATGTGTCGGATCAGGTCTTCACGAACACCAGGGAACAGGGAGAAGATAATCACGTTGTTGTCCAGCCTGAAATGGGGCTTCATGGGTTTGGTGAAGTCGGGTTTGAGAATGCGGTCGTGATGGTAGATAATGTTAACGCCAGCGTCAACAAGATGTGGATAGTTGAATGACTCAAAGGCGTTGAACTCCTCAGCACTCTGCTTGGTGGTACGATTGCCACGCAAAAGGTGCCCGCTGAAATAAATACCTACCTCGGGTACCCGTGCGTATCCCTCATCATTTTTAGCTGCAGCTATCTCAATGGAGGTAATCAGGTTCTCCTTCCCGTCCGTGCGCAACTGGCCGATAGGAAGTTGCGAACCCGTAAAGATAACAGGCTTGGTGAGGTTCTCCAGCATATAGGAGAGGGCAGAGGCTGTATAGGCCATGGTGTCCGTTCCATGAAGCACGACAAAGCCGTCGTACTCATTATAGTGGTCGGCAATGACGTGCGAAAGTTCTGTCCACAGTCGTGGCGACATGTCGCTACTGTCAATAGGTGGGTTGAACTGGTAAGTAGCTATCTCCGTGTCAAACTGCTTAAGTTCGGGTACGTTATATAATAGGTGCTCGAAGTCGAAAGGCTCCAGTGCTCCCGTCTGCGGATTTCGGTTCATACCGATAGTCCCGCCAGTATAGATTAGCAATACTTTACTCTGCATGTGTGCAAAGATACAAATTTTTTTTCTTGCAATGTCAACGTTTACGTTAATTTTTCTTCAAAAATCTCAGATTGTTGTCGTGATATGGATTTATTTCACTATCTTTGCATCCAATTGAATAACATCACTAAAACAAAAACATAATATTATGAAGCAATTTAACGACAAGAACTTTGTGCTCGACAATGAGGTAGCACAGGATTTGTACCACAATCATGCGGCTAAAATGCCAATCATTGACTATCACTGTCACTTGATTCCCGAGATGGTTGCCAATGACCATAAGTTTAAGAGCATCACCGAGTTGTGGCTGGGTGGTGACCACTATAAGTGGCGTGCCATGCGTACTAATGGTGTGGACGAGAAATATTGTACAGGCAAGGACACTACAGACTGGGAGAAGTTTGAGAAGTGGGCCGAGACCGTACCCTACACATTGCGTAACCCATTGTATCACTGGACGCATCTGGAGTTGAAGACCGCTTTCGGTATCGATAAGATTTTGTCTCCAAAGACTGCCCGCGAGATTTTCGATGAGTGTAATGAGAAACTGAAGCAGCCTGAGTTCTCTGCCCGTGGCCTGATGAAGCACTACAATGTTGAGTGTGTATGCACCACAGACGATCCCGTTGATGACCTGCACAACCATATTGAGTATGCCAAGCACAAGGCTGCAGACGATCCCATGATGATTCCCGCATGGCGTCCTGACAAGGCTATGAACATTGATGATTCTGGCTTTGCTGTTTATGTGGACCAGTTGGCCCATGTGAGCGGTATTGAAATCCGCAAGTTCGCTGATATGGTTGATGCCTTGCAGAAGCGTCACGACTTCTTTGCTGCTAATGGCTGTAAGTTGTCTGACCACGGTATCGAGGAGTTCTACGATGAGGATTACACCGACTCACAGATTGAGACCATCTTCGAGAAAGCGCTTCGCGGACAGCAGCTCAGCAACTTTGAGATTCGCCAGTACAAACACTGCTTCCTGACCGTTATGGCTGAGATGGATGCCGATGCCGACTGGACGCAGCAGTTCCACTATGGTGCCATCCGCAACAACAACACCAAGATGCTGAAGCAGCTTGGCCCTGACACCGGTTTCGACTCTATCGGTGAGTTCAATACCGCTAAGGCTATGTCTAAGTTCCTGAATAAACTGAACATGGAGGATAAGCTTACGCGTACCATATTATATACATTGAATCCTTGTGCCAACGAGGTGATTGCTACCATGCTGGGTAACTTCCAGGGTGGTGAGCCTGGCAAGATTCAGTTTGGTTCCGGCTGGTGGTTCAACGATCAGAAGGATGGTATGGAGCGCCAGATGAACGCCCTGTCAGTGCTGGGTCTGCTGAGTCGCTTTGTAGGTATGCTTACCGACAGCCGTTCTTTCCTCAGCTATCCGCGTCATGAATATTTCCGTCGCATCCTCTGCAATATGCTGGGTAACGATGTAGAGAAGGGCCTTCTGCCCGATGACCGTGAGTTGCTGGGTAAGATGGTTGAAGACATCAGTTACAACAACGCTCGTAGATATTTCAAGTTCTATTGATAAAAAAAGTTGGCTATCCTGTATCGGGATAGCCAATTTTTTATTAATTTTGCAGCCGAAAACGACGTAGACACTAAAATGTTAAGGTAAATAGTATGTGTGGAATAGTAGGATATATAGGAAAAAAAGACGCTTTTCCTATTTTGATAAAAGGACTTCGTAGATTGGAGTATCGTGGTTACGACTCCGCTGGTGTGGCCCTTATTAACGCTAAGCAGTCGCTGAATGTTTACAAGACCAAAGGTAAGGTGGACAATCTGACTGAGTATTGCAGTGACAAAGACGTGAGCGGATGTGTGGGTATTGCTCACACCCGTTGGGCTACTCATGGTGAACCTTCCAGCCGCAATGCCCATCCCCACTATTCAGAATCACACAACCTTGCCATTATTCACAATGGTATTATTGAGAACTACGCTGATATCAAGACGAAACTGATTGACAAGGGAGTACACTTCCAGTCTGATACCGATACCGAGGTGTTGGTTCAGTTGGTAGAGTATATCATGGTGAAAAAGAACCTGTCGCTCTTGGAGGCTGTTCAGGTAGCCCTCTTTCAGGTGATTGGTGCCTATGCCATTGCTATTATTGACAAGCGCGACCCCAGTCAGATCATTGCAGCTCGTAAGCAGAGTCCGCTGGTGGTTGGTATTGGCGACGACGAGTTCTTCCTTGGCAGTGATGCCAGTCCTATCATCGAGTATACCGACAAGGTAGTCTATCTGGAGGACGGCAACATTGCCGTTATCCGTTTGGGTGAGGAACTCAAGGTGGTAAGTATTTTGGGAGAGGAGCAAGAGTTGGCGGTGAAGACCGTTGATATCGATCTCGGCCAGATAGAGAAGGGAGGCTATCCCCACTTCATGTTGAAGGAAATCTTTGAGCAGCCTGATTGTCTGACGAACTGTATGCGTGGACGTATCAATGTAGAAGGCGACCATGTTACCCTCTCAGCACTGATAGACTTCCGTCGTCAGTTGTTGCAGGCCAAGCGTATAGTGATCGTGGCTTGTGGCACCTCTTGGCACGCAGGTCTGATAGGCAAGCAGATTATTGAGTCGCTGTGCCGTATTCCCGTGGAGGTGGAATATGCCTCAGAGTTCCGTTATCGCAATCCTGTCGTGACGAAAGACGATGTGGTAATCGCTATTTCGCAGAGTGGTGAGACAGCTGATACCTTGGCTGCCGTACAGTTGGCCAAGGAGAAGGGAGCCTTTATCTATGGTATCTGTAATGCCATTGGCTCCTCTATTCCACGTGCCACCGATACCGGTACCTATATCCACGTAGGTCCTGAAATTGGTGTGGCCTCTACCAAGGCCTTCACTGGACAGGTTACAGTGCTCACTATGTTTGCCCTTGCCTTGGCTGATGCCAAGGGTACGATTAACCGTCAGGACTATCTCCAGATAGTGAAGGGCTTGAACGAGATACCCTCGGTCATCAAGGAGGTGTTAAAGACCAACGACAAGGTGAAAGACCTTGCGCGTACCTTTACCTATGCCCATAACTTCCTCTACCTGGGACGTGGCTATTCCTATCCCGTAGCCCTTGAGGGCGCCTTGAAGCTCAAGGAGATTTCCTATATCCATGCAGAGGGATACCCCGCTGCAGAGATGAAGCACGGACCAATAGCCCTGATAGACTCCGACATGCCTGTGGTGGTGATAGCCACTCATAATGCGATGTACGAGAAGGTGCTTTCCAACATCCAGGAAATTAAGGCTCGTCAGGGCAGGGTGATAGCCCTTGTGTCGAAGGGCGACGATACGATATCCAAGATAGCCGATGAGGTGATTGAGCTACCCGATGTTCTGGAGTGTCTTGAGCCACTTGTGGCTACTATTCCCTTGCAGCTGCTGGCTTATCACGTTGCTGTTTGTAAGGGTAAGAACGTTGACCAACCCAGAAACTTGGCAAAGAGTGTTACTGTTGAATGATATGAAGGGCGAATCGTCAATGACGGTTCGCCCATTTTTTAAACATATAGAATGGAAGAATTAAAACATGAATGTGGTGTGGCGATGATCCGCCTCTTAAAGCCACTGGAGTATTACGAGCAGAAGTATGGCACGTGGGCCTACGGTCTTAACAAACTCTATCTGATGATGGAGAAACAGCACAACCGTGGACAGGAAGGTGCTGGTATTGCTTGTGTCAAGTTAGGCACCGAGCCTGGAACGGAATACATGTTCCGCGAGAAGGCAGAGGGCAAGGATGCCATTACTGAAATCTTCTCTCGCGTAAACCGCGACTTTAACGGTGAACTCTACATGGGCCATCTTCGCTATTCCACCACAGGCAAGTCTGGACTGACCTATGTCCATCCGTTCCTTCGCCGCAACAACTGGAAGGCCAAGAACCTCTGCCTCTGTGGTAATTTCAATATGACCAACATTAGCGAGGTGTTTGACAAGATTACCTCGCAAGGCCAGTGCCCACGTATCTACAGCGATTCCTATATCATGTTGGAGTGGATGGGTCATCGTCTGGACCGCGAGGTGGAACGCAACTTCGTCAACGCCCAGCAGCAAGGTCTGACAGGAACAGACATCACTCGCTATATTGACGACCATGTGGATATGGCACAAGTGCTGCGTACCACCATGCCCGACTTTGATGGAGGCTATGTGGTATGCGGACTCACAGGCAGTGGCGAGTTCTTCTCCATGCGCGACCCTTGGGGCATTCGTCCTGCCTTCTATTACCAGGACGACGAAGTGGTGGCTCTGGCTTCTGAGCGTCCTGTGCTCCAGACCACATTCGATTTGAATGCTGGTGATGTTCAGGAACTCCAGCCTGGTCAGGCTCTTATCGTCAATAGTCATGGTGCAATGAAATTGGAGCAGATTATCGCCCAGCGAGCATCCTCCGCTTGTTCGTTTGAGCGTATTTATTTTAGTCGCGGCAATGACAGCGATATCTACCAGGAGCGCAGACGCTTGGGCGAACAGCTTACTGCCCCTATTCTGAAAGCCATCGACTACGATGTGGACCATACCGTTTTCTCCTTCATCCCCAATACGGCTGAAGTGGCCTATTACGGTATGCTGGGAGGCTTCAAACGATATCTTAACGACCGCAAGATAGAACGTATTGAAAGTCTGGGGCGCATCCCTACACGCAAGGAACTTGAGGCGATATTGAACGACTATGTCCGTTCTGAGAAAGTGGCATGGAAGGACATCAAGCTGCGTACCTTCATCACGGAGGGAAACCAGCGTAACGACCTTGCCTCCCACGTTTATGATATTACCTACAACGTGTTGGAACAGCATGTTGACAACTTGGTGGTCATCGATGACTCCATCGTGCGAGGTACCACCCTCAAGGAGAGCATCATCAAGATACTGGACCGTCTCCATCCCAAGAAGATAGTGCTGGTATCCAGTGCCCCGCAAATACGATACCCCGACTATTATGGTATCGATATGGCCCGCCTGGAAGAATTCATAGCCTTCCGAGCCTGTATCGCCCTGTTGAAGGAGCGAGGCATGCACTCCCTTATAGAGGATGTTTATCGACAGTGTAAGAATGGAGGCTCAGAGACCTATGTCAAGCAGCTCTATAAGCCCTTCACCGTAGAGGAACTCAATGCGAAGATGGTGGAGATGCTGCGCCCCGAAGGTGTCGATACGCCCATAGAATTCGTCTTCCAGTCTATTGAAGGACTCCATACCGCCTGTCCAGACCATTCTGGCGACTGGTATTTTACAGGCGACTATCCCACTCCTGGAGGTGTGCGGCTTTGCAACCAGGCATTTGTGAACTATATTGAAAAGGTGTATAATCAGGAAACAAAATTCTAGAAGGAAATACAATGAAAGAAGTAACACTCGTCTTAGATGACGGAACACAGTTTCACGGACAATCATTCGGCTATGAGAAGAACGTAGCCGGTGAGGTGGTGTTTAACACAGCCATGATGGGCTATCCCGAGTCGCTTACCGACCCGAGCTATGCTGGTCAGATGCTGGTAACAACCTTCCCCTTGGTGGGCAACTATGGTGTACCCGCCTTTAGCTTTGGAGAAAACGGACTCCCCACCTTCATGGAGAGCGACCGCATTTACGCCACAGCACTGATAGTGAGCGATTATAGCGAGCAGTACAGCCACTGGAATGCCAAAGAGAGTCTGGGCGACTGGCTGAAACGTGAGCAGGTGCCTGGCGTTACAGGCATTGATACCCGCCAGCTGACCAAGGTGTTGCGCGAACATGGTGTGATGATGGGACGCTTGGTCTTTGATGGAGTAGAGGTGGAATCTCAGCAAACTGAGCAGGAGGATTATGGTTCCGTCAACTGGGTAGAGCGCGTATCCTGTAAGGATGTCATCCGCTATAACGAAGGTGCAGGTCGCAAGGTGGTCCTTGTCGATTGTGGTGTGAAGGCCAATATCATTCGTTGTCTCATCAACCGAGGCGTTGAGGTCATCCGAGTCCCCTGGAATTACGACTATACCGATATGCAGTTCGATGGTTTGTTCCTGGCCAATGGTCCTGGCGACCCAGACAAGTGTGTTGATGCTGTTGACATCTTAAAGAAACAGCTCTCTGCCAGCCGTAAGCCCGTTTGTGGCATCTGCATGGGTAACCAGTTGCTGGCCAAGGCTTCCGGTGCATCTGTCTATAAGCTGAAATACGGACATCGCAGCCATAACCAGCCAGTCCGCGAGGTGGGTACCAACCGCTGCTATGTCACCTCCCAGAATCACGGCTATGCTGTTGATGCCTCTACATTGGGCAAGGAGTGGCGCGAACTGTTTGTCAATATGAACGACGGTTCCAACGAGGGCATCCGTCATCAGACCAATCCCTGGTTCTCCTCTCAGTTCCACCCCGAGGCCTGCTCAGGTCCGGTAGATACCGAATTTATGTTTGACCGTTTTATAGAAGCTTTATAAGTGATGAAATACGATAATATCAAGAAAGTGTTGCTCCTGGGTTCTGGAGCGTTGAAAATCGGTGAGGCTGGCGAGTTCGACTATTCTGGCAGCCAGGCCTTGAAAGCCCTGCGAGAGGAAGGCATCAAGACGGTGCTTATCAATCCCAATATCGCCACGGTGCAAACCTCAGAGGGTGTTGCCGACGAGGTTTATTTCTTGCCCGTACAGCCCTATTTCGTCGAGCAGGTCATCCAGAAGGAGCGTCCTGATGGCATCCTGCTGGCCTTCGGTGGTCAGACCGCTTTGAACTGTGGCGTTGAGCTTTACAAGAGTGGTGTTCTGGAGAAATATGGTGTCAAGGTACTGGGAACTCCCGTGCAGGCCATTATTGACACCGAGGATCGTGAACTGTTTGTCAAGAAACTCGACGAGATAGAAGTCAAGACCATCAAGAGCGAGGCTTGCGAGAACATCCAACAAGCCCGTCAGGCTGCCAAGTCACTGGGCTATCCGGTCATTCTTCGTGCTGCCTATGCCTTGGGTGGACTCGGTTCTGGTTTCTGTGACAACGAGGAAGAACTCGATAAGCTTGCTGAGAAAGCCTTTGCGTTCTCCCCTCAGGTTCTGGTAGAGAAGAGCCTGAAAGGCTGGAAGGAGATAGAATATGAGGTGGTACGCGACCGTTTCGACAACTGTATCACCGTCTGCAACATGGAGAATTTCGATCCGCTGGGCATCCATACGGGTGAGAGTATCGTGATAGCTCCCTCGCAGACCCTGACCAACTCTGAATATCACAAGCTACGTGCTTTGGCCATCAAGATTATCCGTCATATCGGTATTGTAGGTGAGTGTAATGTGCAGTACGCCTTCGACCCCCAGTCTGAGGACTATCGAGTCATTGAGGTCAATGCCCGCTTGTCGCGCTCTTCCGCCCTGGCTTCCAAGGCTACAGGCTATCCCTTGGCTTTCGTGGCTGCCAAACTGGGCTTAGGCTATGGACTCTTCGAGCTGAAGAACTCCGTTACCAAGACCACCAGTGCCTTCTTCGAGCCAGCCCTCGACTATGTGGTCTGTAAGATACCCCGTTGGGACCTCTCCAAGTTCCACGGTGTTGACAAGGAACTTGGCTCTTCCATGAAGAGTGTGGGTGAGGTGATGGCTATTGGCCGTAACTTCGAGGAGGCCATTCAGAAAGGCCTTCGCATGATAGGGCAGGGAATGCATGGTTTCGTGGAAAACAAGGAGTTGAGGATTCCCGATATTGATGCAGCCTTGCGTGAGCCTACCGACAAGCGTGTGTTTGTCATCTCCAAGGCCATGCACCTGCCTCAGTACGACATAGATCGCATCCACGAGTTGACCAAGATAGACAAGTGGTTCCTCTATAAGCTGAAGCACATCATTGATATCGACGAGCAGTTGAAGAAACAGCAAATAAACACCCTCGACCAGGAATTGCTTCGCCAGGCCAAGATCTATGGTTTCACCGATTTCCAGATAGCCCGTGCCATCGGATTGGAACAGGAGTTCGATACCATGCACAAAGCTCTTCTTGTGGTTCGCAATCGTCGCAAGCAGTTAGGCATTGTTCCTGTGGTGAAGCAGATTGATACGCTGGCAGCCGAATACCCTGCCCAGACCAACTATCTGTATGTCACCTACTCAGGCGATAAGGGAGATATCCAGTATGAGAACGACCATCGCAGCATCATCGTGCTGGGCTCTGGAGCCTATCGCATCGGTAGCAGTGTTGAGTTCGACTGGTGTGGGGTGCAGGCGTTGAACACCATCCGCAAGGAAGGGTGGCGCTCTGTCATGATTAACTACAACCCAGAGACCGTTTCTACAGACTATGACATGTGCGACCGCCTCTATTTTGACGAGCTGACTTTCGAGCGTGTGCTTGACATCATAGACATGGAGATGCCCTATGGCGTCATTGTCTCCACGGGTGGTCAGATACCTAACAACCTCGCCGTCTATCTCGATGAGGCTGGTGTGCGCATTCTTGGAACACAAGCCAGCGACATCGACGGAGCAGAAGACCGCGCCAAGTTCTCGCAGATGCTCAACGAGCTGGGTGTCAATCAGCCCGAGTGGCGCGCGCTGACCTCTATGCAGGACATTGACGAGTTCGTGGAGCGTGTAGGTTTCCCCGTGCTGGTACGTCCCTCTTACGTGCTCTCTGGTGCAGCCATGAATGTCTGCTCTAACAAAGACGAATTGGAGAAGTTCCTCCAGTTGGCAGCTAATGTTTCCGAAGATCATCCTGTGGTGGTTTCCAAGTTCATTGAGCATGCCAAGGAGATAGAGATGGATGCGGTGGCCAAGGATGGTGAGATACTGGCTTATGCCATTTCTGAGCATATAGAGTTTGCTGGTGTCCACTCTGGCGATGCTACCATACAGTTCCCGCCCCAGAAACTGTATGTCGAGACCGTACGCCGCATCAAGCGCATCTCACGCCAGATAGCCAAGGCGCTGCATATCAACGGACCTTTCAATATCCAGTATATGGCACGCGAGAACGACATCCTCGTTATCGAGTGCAACCTGCGTGCCTCACGCTCATTCCCCTTCGTTTCGAAAGTGCTCAAGCTCAACCTCATAGAACTGGCTACAAAGGTCATGCTGGGATTGCCCGTCGAGAAACCTTCGAAGAACCTTTTCGACCTCGACTATGTAGGCATCAAGGCCTCGCAGTTCTCGTTTAACCGCCTGCAGAAGGCCGACCCTGTGCTGGGTGTCGATATGGCTTCTACGGGTGAGGTGGGTTGTATCGGCGACAATACCAATACGGCTCTGCTCAAGGCCATGCTCTCCGTAGGCCATCGCATTCCCAAGAAGACCGTGCTGCTCTCTACGGGTAGTGCTAAGCAGAAAGCTGAGATGCTCGATGCTGCCCGTATGCTGGTGGAACACGGCTACGAGCTTTATGCTACAGGAGGTACTTCGACCTTCCTCACCGATAATGGTATTCAGAACACTCGCGTGCTCTGGCCTTCTGAGGTTTGTGAGAACGCGGAGGCTCCTGCTGCCCTCGACTTGCTGCACCAACACAAGATTGATATGGTGGTCAACATCCCCAAGAACCTGACTACCCATGAGCTTACCAACGGCTATAAAATCCGTCGTGCAGCCATTGATCTTAACGTGCCTCTCATCACTAATGCACGACTGGCTTCTGCCTTTATTCAGGCCTTCTGTACAGTTGGCATCGAGGGTATTGGCATCAAGGCCTGGAGTGAGTATAGGTAAAAAGTTCGGCAAATATTTGGCAAATCGCCAAATATTTGCTACTTTTGCATTCAGTAATGAACTAAAAGCCGAATAAATCGAATGGAGCTGAATGAATCTTTTGAGTCTCAAATCAACCGAAGCGACTATAAAATTCTGATCGTGGACGATGTTGTCAGCAATGTATTGCTGCTCAAAATCCTATTGACCAACGAGAAGTTTCAGGTGTGTACGGCCAACAACGGAAAAGCCTGTATAGAGGTGACTAAGCGCGATAAGCCCGACCTGATTCTGTTGGATGTCATGATGCCGGAAATGAATGGTTTTGATACTGCCGTTGTCTTGAAGCAAGACCCAGAGACAAAGGATATCCCCATTATCTTCCTGACCGCATTGAATAGTCCTTCCGACTTGGTTCATGGTTTCCAGGTGGGAGGTAATGACTTCCTGACCAAGCCTTTCAACAAAGAAGAACTGCTGATGCGTGTGATGCACCAGATTCAGCTGGTGGAAGCCAAGCGTATCATTGTTCGTCAGAACGAGGAGTTGCGCCGTACCATCAACAACCGCGACAAGATGTATTCGGTGATTGCCCACGACCTGCGTTCACCTATGGCTTCTATCCGTATGGTGCTGAACCTGGCTGTCAATGTGGTGTCACGCGAAACTGTAGGTGACGAGATTTTCGAACTCCTTGACAAGGCCAACCGCGAGTCGGAGGAAACGCACGACCTGCTGGACAACCTGTTGAAGTGGACCAAGAGCCAGACGGGTCGTCTGAATGTGGTTTATCAGGATGTTGAACTGGACGATGTGGTGCCTGGTGTGGTTGACATCTTCCGTATGATTGCTGAGATGAAGAAGATAGACCTCAAGTATGTTCCTGCCCAGGAGAAACTGGTTGTACATGCTGATAACGACATGATTAAGACAGTCATTCGTAACTTCCTCTCCAATGCTATCAAGTTCACTCCCGAGGGCAAGAGCATTGAAGTGTTCTATAAGCATGAGGGCGATTTTGCCCGTATCAGCGTTTGCGACCACGGTGTGGGTATTGCAGCCGATCGTGTTGACTCTATTTTCCACAAGGGTGAGACCACCTATGGAACGGGTGGTGAGGAAGGCTCCGGACTGGGACTTCAGCTTTGTCAGGACTTTGCCCGCAAGAATGGTGGCGATGCCTACGTAGAGTCCGTTGAGGGTGAAGGCTCCATCTTCAGCTTTACGATACCGCTGAAGAAATGAGAAATGAGAAGTGAGAAATGGGCTGCGCACCCGATATTTGGGGATTGCGGAGCCCATTTCTCATTTTTCATTTAGGGCGAGGCCCGTCATTTCTCATTACTCATTCTTTGACCTAAAGGTCAAAGCGACCAAGGTCGAGTCCTCATTTCTCATTTAGAATTATTCTGACTTGAATAAATCTTTTATTCCTCCGATGCTTCCCAGTAGGTTGGTAGCCTCGTAAGGCAGGTAAACCGTCTTGGTCTTGTCGCCCTGAGCCAGTTCCTGCATCATCTGGATATACTTCTGAGCCAGCAGGTAGTTGGCGGGGTTCGTCGACTTGCCTACAGCCTCTGTAATCAGTTCGATAGCCTTGGCTTCTGCTTCTGCCTTGCGGATGCGAGCCTGTGCCTCACCTTCAGCGTGCAGGATGGCCTGTTGCTTCTGGGCATCAGCACGGTTGATGATAGCGGTCTTCTCACCCTCAGATGCCAGAATCTCAGCAGCCTTCTCACCCTCAGAGGTCAGAATCTGTGCACGCTTGTTACGCTCGGCCTGCATCTGCTTCTCCATCGCATTCAGTACGGTTGAGGGAGGAATGATGTCCTGCAGTTCTACGCGGTTCACCTTCACACCCCACTTGTCGGTGGCATCGTCCAGCACGGCACGCAGTTTCGTATTGATGGTGTCGCGCGAAGTCAGCGTCTCGTCCAGTTCCAGTTCACCAATGATGTTACGCAGCGTGGTCTGCGTCAGTTTCTCGATAGCGTTGGGCAGGTTCGAAATTTCATATACCGCCTTGAAAGGATCTACAATCTGGAAGTAGAGTAGGGCGTTGATCTCCATCTGGATGTTGTCCTTCGTAATCACATTCTGCGAAGGGAAGTCGTACACCTGCTCTCTCAGGTCGATAGAGTTCGAATAGGTGTAGCGTCCTCTGCTCAGCACCACGATGTCTTTAGCGCGGTCGATGAAGGGGATGATGATGTTGATACCAGGATTCAGCGTGGCGTAATAACGTCCCAGTCGCTCAATAATCTTGGTTTCTGACTGTGGGATAATCACAAGAGCCATTTTGGCGAAGATTACCACCAGAACAACGATGGCAATCAGTACATAACTCATAATGTCCATAATTCTAATTTACAATTTGACGATTTACAATTTACTATTTATTTCTCTGATTTACAATTTATCAACCGTAATAATCGTGCTCTCACGGCCGATGACGCGAACGGTCTCGCCTACGGCAATGTCTTTCTGGCTCACTGCCTTCCACATGTCGCCGTCTATCTGTACATAGCCGCTGTTACCATCCTTGATTTCTTCTGTCACACGTCCCGTCCTGCCAAGCAGCGCATCGGCATTACTTGCCTTGTTGGGGTCGTTCTTATGCAACCAGCGCAGGGCCACAGGGCGTACGAAGATGACGCTTAGCAGTGAGAAGATGGCAAAGACGAACAGTTGCCAGTAGATGTTGATTCCCAGTGCGGCACCAATCAGTGCGAACACACCTCCGATGGAGAAGCAGATGATGAAGAAATCACCTGACGACAGCTCCAGAATCAGGCAGATGATGGCTACGATGGCCCATACCTGCCACATGTTTGCTAAAAAGTACTCAATCATACGCTTTAATATTTAATTTTTCACTTACTTCCATGCGGTAGCAAATTTTTCACTTTTCACTTTTATATTGACAAAATAAAGTCGTCCCAGTCTTTGGTGCTCCCCTTCTTGCCAAACACCTTCTGATACAGTCGGCTACGTGTGGTAGCTATGCTCTCCTTCGAGTGTGCCGTCAGCGTGGCGATATCCTTGGGCTGAAGGCGTATCTTGATGAGCAGGCTCACGCGGAAGTCCTGTTCGCTCATGCGATAGAGGCTGTACAGCTTCTCGCTGAATCCCGTATAGACGCTGTCCACGGCCTCTGCCAGTTCCGTCCAGTCGCCTTCCGCCATGCTGCGTCCCTCGCTCAGATATTGTTTGATGCGCAGGTAGACGGGTGTCGCCCACATCGTGTTCACATCCTTTCGCGGCTCCATCACGGCCATTTTCTGCATGGCGTGGATGTTGTCCAGTCGGCTTTGCAGCAATTGCAACTTGCGTCGGTTGTTCTGGATCACCAATATAAATAAGGTGATGTAGAACACGGTGCAGACGATGAGCAGGAAGAGCTCGCGGTCAGTCAGTATCATTTTTTCGATTTTTGTTTTTTGTTGATGCAAAGTTATGAAAAAATCGCTAACCCACCAAGAAAAAAGGTTTGCAAAAGTTCACAAAGGGGCATTTGCACACTTTTGCAAAGGAATTATGCGATTGTTTGCAAAAAAATCATTATCTTTGCAGGCAATTTATAAGGAAGGTTATGAGAAGACAGCTTTTCGGCCTTTTGGTGGTCCTTTTGTTGACAGTTTGCGTGGCGGTAAGTGCTCAGACAAGCCTTGCCGGCCGTACCTATCATCATCCCAATGTCTTAGCTGGCATGATGAACGAGGCGACTAAGGATGTAGACAAGAAAGTAGCCGAGGCCCGTGGTAAGTTTATTGCCAAGGCCGAGAAAAAGAAAGGCCGCAAACTGACTGATGAGGAAGTCACTAAGTTGGATGCTGAAATCAAGAAGAAGTTGGCCGACATGGAGATTATGAAGAAGGGCATGAAGATGGCGATTACTGTCGAGTTCAAGGACGATAAGAATGTCGTGCTAAAACAAGATACGAAAGTCAGCGACGATGCCTTGAAAGCTGCTGGTTACGGCTGGCTGAAGCGCAAGGCCATGAAGGCAGCGTTGGCCATAGCTCCCTCATCGCAGAAAGGCACCTATATCGTCAAGGACAACATGGTTATCATGGCCGATAAGGACAACGAGAAGGATACCATGTTCATCAGCCAGGACGGCAAGGTCCTCACGATTAAAGAGGAAAAAGGCAAAATCTTCAAACTGACAAGAACAAAATAAAATAACACAAAAATATGGGAAAGATTATACTGACAGGTGACCGTCCTACGGGCAAGCTCCACTTGGGACACTATATTGGTTCACTGCGTCGTCGCGTAGAGTTGACTATGACAAGATGTTTGTATTCATGGCCGACGTACAGGCTTTGACTGATAATGCTGACAATCCGGAGAAGATTCGCCAGAGCATCGTCAATGTGGCGCTCGACTATCTGGCTGCCGGCCTTGACCCCGAGAAGTGCGTGCTGTTCATCCAGAGTCAGATACCTGAGTTGGCTGAGCTGACCACCTATCTCATGAACCTTGTCTCCGTTTCGCGTGTACAGCGCAATCCGACGGTGAAGACCGAGGTGAAGATGCGCGGTTTCGAGGGCGAGAGCATCCCCTTGGGTTTCTTCTGCTACCCTGTATCACAGGCTGCTGATATCACCCTTTTCAAGGCAACCACCGTACCTGCTGGCGAGGACCAGGAACCCATGCTTGAGGTGACTCGCGAACTGGTGCGCCGTTTCAACCAGATCTATGCTCCCGTGTTGGTCGAGCCAAACATCATGCTACCTGAGAATGCCACAGCCCGTCGTCTGCCCGGAACGGATGGCAAGGAGAAGATGTCTAAGTCGCTGGGTAACTGCATCTACCTCTCCGACGATGCCGACACCGTATGGCAGAAGGTTCGCTCGATGTACACCGACCCCACTCACATCAATCTGAACAGTTCCTCAACCAGATTCTCAACGAGTTCTTGGAGCCCATGCGTCAGCGTCGCCACGAGTTCGAACAGGACATCCCTGAGATTTACAACATCCTGCGTCGAGGCACCGAAAAGGCCCGTGAAACTGCTGCTCAGACCATGAGTGAGGTGCGCCAGGCCATGCAAATCAACTATTTCGACGACGAAGAGCTGATTCGCTCACAAGCTGAGGCTTTCCGCCAGAAGTAACCCGCGAATCGTTAAATACTCAAGGGGATTGCGTCTGTCCAGATGTAATCCCCTTTCTTGTTTTATGGCCAGCGGCGAGGGGGATGTTGGCTGCAAAGGTACGAGATATCTTATAAAGACATAAAAACGATGGTTTTCTTCTCGCTTATTCGTATCTTTGCAAAAAATAAGGATTATGCAACAGAAATAAATGAGTAAGAGAATTGTATTGATGATGACGCTGCTGCTGAATGTGGCAGTGATGTTGGGACGCCCCGCGTATTCGAAGCCCATCGATATACTGCAGCCTGACGGCACTACGGTGACGTTGGTGATGCATGGCGACGAATTTCAAAGTTTTACAACGACTGCAGATGGTTATACGGTCGTCAAGGTTAGCGACGGCTTCTACCGTTACGCCGTGAAGCAGGGTAACGTATTAGCGGCTTCGGCTTTTGTGGCTCGTAATGCCGAGGTTCGTGAAGAAATCCGGGCTAGTAAAGAAGCAAAGAAAGATGAGTTCTACACTCTAATTTTACTAATGCTCTCATTGCCCTTCAATTCCGCTTTCGAGATGCCTATTAAGAGAAAAACTTGCTACCATTAATGCGCGCAATTTCTAGATTTAAATCTCGCAATTTTTATCCTTAAAGGATGTCTTTACTGCTTCATTGTTCGTCACATCAACAATATCTATCGCCTACGAGGCTTGCGACAAGAGGTTTTGCTGATCAAAGCACCTCCTGCGTCTGGCAAGAGTTGTGCGCTGATGTTTATTGCTCTAGATAAGTTTGTGAATCAAGGCATCAAGAAGGTGTGAAACGCTCACCTGTCCCGGATGTTTTTATAAAGGAGAAATAAAATAATAAACAGTTATCAAAGTCGATGTACACGAACGTTATTTTGTTATTTGTTACTTTGTTTCCCCCCGATATTTCTTAGTTTTTGGGGTAAAATGATTAGTCCGAAAGTATTTGCAATTACTCCGAATAAAAATTTAAATACTCCGAAAGAAATTTTAAATACTCCGAAAGAGATTTTAGACCCAACCATTTTTTGTATATATTATTTAGAATAAAACAAATGACTATACCTTTCAATCTTGTCTGAAAGTGATGTCTCTACTGATTAAGAGTTGCGTGCAGCAGTACAAATCAACAACGTAAATATCAAAGTATGTGCAGATATCAACCTCAGCAATAGTACACTCGCCTGTCCCTGATGTTCTTGGATTCTATTAATTTCTGCCATTGTCTAATATAAAATGCACGCCCCCATGATCTACTTTTCCATAGGAAACAATGGACATGATTTTATAAACTGCTGATTTATAGACATTTTAACCTTAATCTATTATTTGTATTTTCCATGACTACCTGATACATCGTAAGAGAAATAGTTGTAACTTTGCATCGAAAATCTACAACTATGCATAAGAAGTCGTTGTACATATTTATTATAGGCGTTCTGCTGATGGCTTGCAGTCAGCAGGACTCCAATTCACAGACGGCAGCAAGTTGTCTGGAGGAAGCTGAGGCTGCTTTGGCTAACGACAGTACCCGTTTGGGCGAGACACTGCTGCGAAAGACCATCCAGTTGGCTGAAGCATCTGAGGATTGGCACACCGATTATATTGCATGCCAGCGGTTGGCAGAGGCTTTATCGCAGAGCAATCCAGGAGAGGCCTTGCGACTGATGAAGCAGGCACTGACCATCTACGAGCAGCATCCTGACGATGAGCTTCGACCGGTCAAAGGACACTTGCAAGGCAAGAACTATGTCATCCTGCTCGACTATGCAGGCACTTTCGCTGCACAAGTAGCTTATATCAACGAGGGGCCACTCGACGAAGCACTCGATTTCATCCATCGTGCATACGATATAGCCAAGAAAAGCCAGATGAACGACATGATATGCCAGACACTTACCAGTCTTGCAAACATTGCATGGGCGAAGGAAGACTATCGTCAGGCACTTGACTATGCTCGTCAAGCAGAACTTGTGGCAACTGACGAACTGCGCGCCGGCACGTTACAAGTACTCGCTCGCAGCTACCTCAGCCTCAACATGCTCGATTCGGCAGAAGCCGTCTATAGGAAGATTCATCCTGGCGATGATGTCCATCTAGCATACATTGTACAGAGCAATCTCGCTAAGATTGCGCTTCGACGTATGGGGGCCACACAAGTGGAAG
>CACXTX010000050.1 GCA_902770635.1 uncultured Prevotellaceae bacterium
TCCTGAGGCTCCAAATCATCCAATGCAATCATACTATCTGACTAAGAAAGGCAGAGAGTTATTGGAACAACTCTAATAAGTGTTAATTTGCCGTTTCATAGTATTTGAGGCAGTTTGTAAAACCTTGTTATAGTGGCTGAGTGGTGCAAATGTGGTGCACTTTATAGATGTAAAAATCCGCAAGCGACTGATATTCAGTTTCCTGCGGATTATTCTTGGTGATCCGGTCGGGATTCGAACCCGAGACCCACAGCTTAGAAGGCTGTTGCTCTATCCAGCTGAGCTACCAGACCATACCATTTCGGGGTGCAAAGATACGAATAAGTGAGCAAAAAACCAAAAGAATTTTGAGTTTTTTCGAACGAGAGTACCTAAGACCGTAGGTCAAAGGTACAAAAAAAAGTGAAAAGTGAAAAGTGAAAAGTGAAAAAAATTATTTTATTTTGTATTTTTGCACCCTGATTATGGCAATTATAGAAATTAGATCGCTGAAAGAACCGGGTATCGAGGTGTTCAGCACACTAACTGAGGCACAGCTGCGCATGGAGCTGGAACCGGAGAAGGGACTGTTCATCGCAGAGAGTCCAAAGGTGATTCGTGTGGCGCTGGATGCGGGATGGGAGCCTACTGCCCTACTCTGTGAGCGCAAGCACATAGAGGGAGATGCCCGTGACATTATCGCGCGCGCAGGCGATATTCCTATTTTTACTGGAAGCCGTGAACTGCTGGCGCAACTGACGGGTTACACGCTGACACGCGGTGTGCTCTGCGCCATGCGCAGGAAGAAGATGCCCCCTGTGGCTGACATAATCAAGGGTGCGCGCCGCATCGTGGTGATAGAAGCGGTGACGGACACGACAAACATCGGAGCCATCTTCCGTTCGGCAGCAGCGCTGGGCATTGATGCAGTGGTGTTGACACGCGATTCGTGCGACCCGTTGAACCGACGGGCTGTCCGCGTATCGATGGGCTCGGTATTCCTGGTGCCCTGGACGTGGCTGGACGAGCCAGTGAAGTCGCTGCAGAAGCTTGGGTTCAAGACGGCGGCAATGGCTTTAAGCGACAACTCGATATCGCTGGACGACCCACGACTGAAAGCGGAACAGCGGCTCGCCATCATCATGGGCACAGAAGGCGACGGCCTCCCCTATCAAACGATAGAAGAGGCCGACTATACAGTAAAAATCCCGATGGCTCACGGTGTTGACTCGCTGAACGTAGCAGCAGCCGCTGCCGTAGCCTTCTGGGAATTACGAGTTTAATCCAATCCGAAAAGCACTTTCAAACCACCATCAACTCCTGAGAAGCCCATAAAGGCAAGGCTGAGGAGTCCGGCAGACAGCATCACAATGGCCATACCCGACATGCCCTTGGGAACCTTCACCAGCTCCAGTTGCTCGCGCATACCGGCAAACACGGTGAGTGCCAATCCGAAGCCAATAGCCGTTGAGAAGGCATAAACCACAGACTGCAACAAATTAAAGTCCTTCTGAATAACCAGAATGGCTACACCCAGCACAGCACAGTTGGTGGTAATCAGCGGCAGGAAGATGCCCAGTGCCTGATAAAGGGCGGGCGACACTTTCTTGAGGATTATCTCAACCATCTGTACCAATGATGCTATGACGAGGATGAAGGCAATGGTCTGCAAATACTGCAGTCCGTTCGGCTCCAACACATAGGTCTGAACGCACCAGGTAACGATGGTGGCCAGTGTCAACACGAAGGCCACAGCGGCTGACATACCCAACGAGGTGTCAACCTTCTTGGAGACGCCCAAGAAAGGACAGATACCGAGGAACTGCGACAGGATGATATTGTTGACGAATATCGCGCTAATGAAAATCAATATGTATTCCATAATGTAATTTACAATTTGACGATTTACAATTTACAATTTAGCTGCGCAACTTGTTAACAATTGCAATCAGGAATCCCAGCATGATGAAAGCACCTGGAGGGAGCACAAAGAGCAGGATGTTGTAAGTCTCTGGGAGCAAGGTGAATCCGAAGACAGAGCCAGAGCCCAGCACCTCACGACAGATGCCCAGCAGGGTAAGACCCAAGGTAAAGCCAAGACCGATGCCGATACCGTCAAACAACGAAGCAACGGGTGAGTTCTTAGCAGCGAAGGCCTCAGCACGACCGAGGATGATACAGTTCACCACAATCAGGGGGATAAACAGACCCAGCGCAGCATCGATATCAGGCAGATAGGCCTTGATGACAAGTTGCAACATGGTCACGAAAGCGGCAATAACCACAATGAATACAGGAATGCGCACCTTGTCGGGAGTGACCGATTTCAGACATGAAATCACAAAGTTGGTGCAGATGAGCACTGCCATCGTAGCCAGGCCCATCGACATACCGTTCATGGCAGAGGTGGTAGTGGCCAGCGTAGGACACATACCGAGCATCAAGACGAACGTAGGGTTCTCCTTGACAATACCATTTTTAATAATATCTATGTAATTCATAAACTTAATTTACAATTTGACCATTTACGATTTACTATTTTACTCTGCCGGTGTGGCCTTATAAGCCTTATAGGCATTGTTAACAGCTAAGAGGAAAGCACGCGAGGTAATGGTTGAAGCCGTAATAGCATCTACCTGACCACCGTCTTTCGATACAGTAAGAGGCTCAGCAGGATTCTTGCCGATGATGTCGCCCTTCTGACCTTTTTGGAACCACTTGTCGGCCTTGGCGCCCAAGCCCGGAGTCTCAGCATGTTCCAGCAAGGTGTAGCCTAAGATGTTGCCTTCGGGATCGAAACCAACCAGCACTTTCAAGTCACCACCGAAACCACCCGTTGTTGACTCAACGGCAGCACCGAGATCCTTGCCCTGTGCGTCCTTAATCTGATAGATGGTATAGGTCAGCTCCTTGCCCTTGGCATCGTTCTGCTTCACCTCGTCAGTCTTGGCAACTTGGAGGTTGTCAACGCACATCACAGTCTTGATACCATCAGCCAGTGCTTTCTCTTTCTGTTCGTTGATGGGTCCCTCGGTAAGATGATTCACAAAAGCGAGGATACCGCCCATGATGACTGCTACCAAGGTGAGTACCAGCACCATATTCATAAGTGATGATTCTAACTTCTTCATAGCGTCTTAGTTTTTAGCAGGCACTTCACCGAAGCGCTTAGGTTTCACATACGTATTAATAAGAGGTGTAAATGCGTTCATGATAAGAATGGCGAACGACATACCCTCAGGATAAGCACCCCAGTTACGGATGACAACAGTCAGCACACCAATGGCGACACCATAGATAAGCTGGCCCTTGGCGGTCATCGGCGAGGTGACATAGTCAGTAGCCATGAAAATGGCACCCAACATCAGACCACCAGAGAAGATGACTGCGAACGGATCGGCATAGGCAGGATTAGCCACGTGCATGATGGCAGCGAGGACAAATACCGTACCAATAATCGAAACGGGGATGTGCCAAGTAATTATCTTCTTCCACAACATATAGGCCAAACCCAAAAGCAGGGCCAATGCACAAATCTCACCCAACGCACCGGCTCCTGCGGGATGATTACCGATGAAGAGGTCGAGGGATGAGGGAAGCTGGTCAAGTACGGAAGCGTCGCCCGTCTTGATGGCGTCCTTCATGATAGCCAACGGTGTAGCACCTGTCTCGGCATCGAGATAACTACCCAACTGGCCAACCTTTGGCCATGTGGTCATCTGTGCAGGGAAGGCAACCAACAGGGCAGCACGACCTACCAGCGCAGGATTGAAGAGGTTATTACCCAGACCGCCAAACGTCATCTTGGCAACACCGATGGCAAACAAGGCACCGATGATGATAATCCAGATGGGGAGGTTGCTGGGGAGGTTGAAGCCGAGCAGCAGACCGGTCAGGATGGCAGAGCCATCGCAGACGGTGTTGCGCTCGTTCTTAAGCATAAACTTGTTGATAGCCCACTCGAAGAATACGCAGGCCGCAACGCTCGTAGCACAGACAATGGCAGAGCCAATGCCAAAGAAATAGAACGACACGAGGAGCGCAGGCAACAGGGCAATAATAACCCCGTACATATTCTTCTCAACGGTGTCAGTTCCGTGTGCGTGAGGCGAAAGTGATACAATTAATTTTCCCATTGTTTTACTTCACAATTTGACTATTTCACAATTTGACTATTTCTTAGGTGCTGCAGCTGCCGCACGAGCACGAATAATACCCATGACGGTAGATTTAGCCTGACGGATATTGTCGAGCAACGGACGGTGAGCAGGACAAGTGAACTGGCACGAGCCACACTCGATACAGCTTACCACTTCCTCGTGCTCAGCACGCTCCCAGTTCTGAACGGCAGCAAGCTTAGCCAACAGATAAGGCTCAAGACCCATCGGACATGCGCTGACACACTTGGCACAACGGATACAGGGGTTGGGCTCCTTGCGGAAAGCTTCCTCACCAGAGATGATGGTCACCGAGTTGGTACCTTTACAAATGGGCACCTCGGTAGAGGTCAGTGCCTTACCCATCATCGGACCGCCAGCCAGCAACTTGTTGTCGCCCTCGGGCATACCGCCACAAGCCTCGATGAGGTCTTTCATCGGCGTGCCCATACGAACGAGGAAGTTACCTGGATTCTGCAGACGCTTACCGGTTACGGTGGTATAGCGCTCGAACAAAGGTTTGTTCTTCATCACTGCCTCGTAAACGGCAAAAGCAGTACCAACGTTCTGCACGATTGCACCGACGTTGACAGGAATAGCGGGAGGAGCAGGAACCTGGCGACGGATAACAGCATCAACCAACTGCTTCTCACCACCCTGCGGATAACGCTGCTTCAAGGGAACAACCTCTACGCTGTATTCTGTTCCATTGAAAACCTCTGCACACTTCTTGGTGAGCAGTTCGATGGCAGGCATCTTGTTGGTCTCAATACCAATGTAACCCTTCGTCACCTTAGCACCCTTCATCAACAGTTCTAAACCTACAAGAATCTCGTCGGCATGCTCCATCATCAGACGGAAGTCGGCTGTGATATAAGGCTCGCACTCTACGGCATTGATGATAACACACTCAGCCTTAGCCGTGGGAGGTGGACAGAGCTTGATGAAGGTGGGGAAACAGGCACCGCCCATACCCACAACACCTGCAGCCTTGATGCGATTCACAATCTCCTCGGGAGTCAGTTCGGGATGAGACTTCACCGTTTCCAACTTGTCTGAGCGGTCGATGGCCTCTTCCCACTCGTCACCTTCTACATTAATAATAATAACGGGCTTGCGATAGCCAGTAGCATCGATAGCGGTGTCAATCTTGAAAACGGTACCGCTGACGCTGGAAAAAATAGGAGCTGACACGAAGCCACCAGCCTCGGCAATCATCGTACCCACCTTTACCTTGTCGCCCTTGGCAACAACCGGCTTGGCAGGAGCGCCAATGTGCTGGCTCAGAGGGAAGATGGCCTGCTTAGGAAGTTCTGCCACCTTGGTTGCAACCTCGTGGGTCAGCTTATTCTCTTCGGGGTGTACACCACCTATACGGAATGTTCTTACGTTCATGCTTGTTCCTCCTTTCTTTCTTCGTTGCTAGTTGTACTAGTCTGACTAGTAGTACTAGGTTCAGTAGTTTCAGGTTTGGGCTTCGGAGCCGGGAAATTTACAGCGTGGATAGCCTTAGTAGGACATACGGCTACGCACTTACGGCAGAGACGGCACTTGTTGAAATCAATGTATGAAACGTTGCCCTCAATGGTGATAGCACCGAAGGCGCACTCCTTCTCGCACTTGCCACAACCAATACAAGCGGCCTTACAAGCCTTCATGGCTACAGGACCCTTGTCTTTGTTGACGCAGGAAACATACACCTTGCGACCCTTTGGACCCTTCTTACGAAGCTCGATGATGTGACGCGGACAAGCCTTCACACAGGCACCGCACGACGTGCACTTCTCTTCGTCAACCTCGGGAAGACCAGTCTCTGGATTCATGTGGATAGCATCAAACTGACAAGCAGCTACGCAATCGCCACATCCCAGACAACCGAATCCACAAGCCGTCTCACCAGCGCCGCATGAGTTCATGGCAGCACATGTGCGAAGACCGCTATACTCTGCAATCTTCGGACGCATCTCGCATGTTCCGTTACAACGTACTACGGCAACCATAGGTTCACCGTTGGCAATAGCCATACCCAGAAGGTCGGCCACCTTGCCCATCACCTCTGCTCCACCAACAGGACATTTCAGTCCGTCGATGCTGCCTGCGTCAGCACCCTTGACAAGTGCATCAGCCAAGCCACCACATCCAGCGAAGCCACATCCGCCACAGTTGGCGCCAGGCAACTGCTCAGTAACCTGAGCAATGCGTGGGTCCTCATAGACGTAGAACTTCTTGGAGCAGACATACAGCACAAGAGCAGCTATCAGTCCGATAGCACCCAACACTGCTACTGCAATCAAAATAAAATCCATAAAGTTAACTTTTTATTTGTTTTAGTTTGTTATATGATTATTCAATAGAGAAAGAGAGTTTGTCACGAATGCGGTCTCGCAACAAGTAAAGGATGGCATAATAAGGAACTAATGCACCAAGTCCGCTCAGCGCAGCAACTCCTTCATTGCCTGTCATCAGCAATACGACAACCAGCACTCCAACCAACACGACGAAAGGCAGTCCGAAGCCCACTAACAAGGCGTGGGCAGCCACTTGCGTAGAGGCCGTCACCGTTACAGCATCTCCCACCTTCAAATGGCGGGTATCTACATGATACACATCAACCAGTTTTTCTTTCGATTCAGAAGCGTTGCAATAGCCTGCTACCTTACAAGCGGCACATGCAGAAGTCTGGACAATACGCACTTGTACGCTATCGCCCATGACATTCTCAACAACCCCCGAATGCTTTATTTTATTACTCATTAGTATATCAAGTAGTCTTAGCAACGGCAAAGGTAATATAAAAATATGAATTACGCACGCGCTCGCGGATATTTTTTTGAAAAAAAACCGTAATCGTTTACAATAGTGCCATCTTTTTCTCTCAAAAAATTTGGTTTTTCGCTCACTTATTCGTACCTTTGTCTCGTCATTATAAGCATGAACACGATGAAAGCAACAGAACAAACATTGCAACAAGCCGAACGAGCCATCCGCAAGATAGCAGAAAAGTTCCCTGCCAACGAGGAAGCAACCCAACTGACGGACATCCATATCCGTGTGTCACAGGAAACGGGTGAGATGTTGGCATTCAACGATGACGATAACGAGATTAACCGTTGTGTCATTGAGCAATGGATAGACAACAAGGACGATGATTTCTATAAGAATGTGGCCAGCACCCTACGCTCCATCCTTAACAATCGCAAGGACCTGATTGAGCAGATGTCTATTTTGAAGCCTTACTCCTTTGTGTTGGAAGATGACGATCGTGAAACTATCGAAGAACTTTATCTGGTTGATGATGATATTGTGATTCTCGACGATGACCTGATGGCTGACCTTGATAAAGATTTGGATGATTTCCTAGACAAACTTTTGAAAGACTAAAATCTTTGATTAAGATAAAAGTAGGGTTTCCGCAAGACTCGGGGTTTCCGCAAGAGTAGGGTTCCTGCCCTACTCTTTTCCTTTAAACATACGCTCGTAATCTTCCATCGCCTTCTCATCAACTTCAGTAGAGGCCTCGTCCGGAATAGCTGGTATGTCAAAAACTTCTTCTTCCAACCATGCTGCAGTATCTTCCGGGTTGATTACTGCCATGGTATCATTGGTAGCCACAGGGGCTGGGTCCGTCCACTCCTTTGCCTGTTTCTGACTGTGGTCATTACGTACAGAGCAAGCTGCCAGTATCACCAACCCGATGGTTGCACACAACAATCTTTTCATCCTTTTATCTTGTTTTACTTATAATTACCGAACTCTAAGCAAGTCACCCGTTTTGATCACATAATCAGGAGCAAGGTTATTCATCTTGTACAGATATTTCAACCTAATACCATAGCGTTGCGAAATGATATACATCGACTCGCCGGGCTCCACTCTATGGGGTCTGTTCTTAAATGCCTTCGGAGCTTTCTTGGCTTTCTTATGCAGCCAAATGATCTCACCTTCCTCTAGCACATCATTCTTATTCCTTTCGTTATATTTGGCTAACTTGCGGTATGATATGTCCACATCTTCCGCTATCCTGCGGAACGTATCGCCACGCCTTGCCCTTATATAATAATTCTTGTTGAAGGTGTAGATGTGACGCATCTCACCCTGTTGCAACAAGACATTCTCCTTTCTGTTAAATTCTTTACCCTCGTCATACTGATATAGTTTATAGGTCTCTATAATCTCTATCAGTTTGGTCGCATACGTGGGACTTGTAGCATATCCGCAGGCCTTTAAGCCCTTAGCCCATCCTTTATAGTCCGTACGCTTCAAGTCGAACAGCCTGCGATAGCGCTGACTGGTACTCAGGAACACCGAGTGGTCAACATAACTCTGATAGGCATTGTCATACGCTCTGAAACACTCTCCACGCTCGTCATCATCATGATACGACCTGCGACCAGTCCATCCATTACACTTGATGCCAAAATGATTGTTTGCCCTGAGAGCCAACTCACTTTTGCCAGCTGCCGACTCCAAGACACCCTGTGCCAATGTGATGCTGGCAGGTATGCGGTATTGTATCATCTGCTGCATGGCAACCTCACCCCACTGATTAAAATAATCACTGTAGGCTTTGTTCCACTTTACTTGTGAAAGAGCCGTTCCGAGAATTGCAAACAGCAAAAAAAAGGTAAATATTGGTCGTTTCATTAATTTTCTTTCGAAATTTGATGCAAAATTATAGAAAAAGAATTATATTTGCAACAAAAATCGTAATATTATGGAAGAAATGACACTAAAAAGTTCAATTAAGGTAGCCCAACTATCTGAACTTTCTGAAACCGACCGTCAATTAATTGACATGGCTATTGAAGGCACTAATCGTTCTTATGCACCCTATTCCCACTTTCATGTAGGTGCAGCCATCCTCTTGGCTAACGGCAAGATGTTCATCGGCTGCAATCAGGAAAATGCAGCATTCCCAGCTGGAATATGTGCCGAGCGTTCCGCAATCTTTGCTGCCGGTGCCCAGTATCCCGACCAACCAGTCGTCACACTGGCCATTACTGCACGCAATACGAAGGGTGAGCTCATTGACGAGCCAGCCAGTCCTTGTGGAACCTGCCGTCAAGTTATCATAGAAACGGAAACACGCTTCAAGCACCCTGTACGTATTCTTCTCTACGGACGCAAACGAACTTTCGTCATCGACAGCATCAAGGAACTGATGCCACTCTCTTTTACTGAATTTTAGCGGCAACTTCATCCAAGACCTTCACACCTTGCTTTGTACATAGTCCGCGAAGGGATACCAGGAAGAAATTCGTAAACAACTGTTCCACCGTATAGCGTTGCAACAGGTGGTTGTCCATGATGTATTTTCCAATAGCATCAAACATGTGGGGCACCATATCATAGTCAACCTCCTTACGCAACAACCCTTGTTCAACGCCCAATTGCATAAATGCCAAGAACTTGTCTCTGGATTTTACCCTAGACTCCTTGATATAAGTTTCCACCTTCGGATATTTCAGAATATCCTCATAGAAAGCAGGATTAACCATACGCACTTCATTCATTTTAATGCGATATGCCTCCAAGATCACGTCTATGACATGATGTCCTTCTTCAGCATATTTCGTCAGTCGCTCCAATCTTAGGCGGTCATACTTGATGATACTGCAGTAGAGAACCTCTTCCTTATCCTCATAGATTTCATACAAGGTACGCTTTGAAATCGTCAATTGCTGTGCAATGTCGTCCATCTTAACCGCACGAATACCATATTTCATGAATGCATTCATAGCTGCATCCAGAATTTTGTCTTTTAGTGCCAGTCGGTAGCTGTTCGTTTCTTTAATTTCTTGCATATTATTGCATAAAAATCTATAATCGATGGCAAAGTTACAAAAAAATATAAAAAACGGTTCGTTTTACATGAGTTTTTTGTATTTTTGCGTCCGAAAAGAAATCAAACTCAAATAATAATACACTAAATATGGTAAAAATCTCAAAAGAGGCTGCCCTAGAATATCACGAGGCTGGCCGCCCTGGTAAAATCGAAGTGAAGCCTACTAAGGCTTATCGTACACAAACCGACCTATCACTGGCCTATTCGCCAGGTGTGGCCTATCCATGTCTTGAAATCCAGCAAAACCCAGACGATGCTTATAAATATACAGATAAAGGCAATCTGGTCGCTGTCATTTCCAATGGTACAGCCGTTCTCGGTCTTGGCGACATTGGCGCTATGAGTGGAAAACCCGTTATGGAGGGTAAAGGTCTGCTGTTCAAGATTTACGGTGGCATCGACGTGTTCGACATCGAGGTAGCAGAGAAAGATCCTGAGAAGTTCTGCGAGGCAGTAGAGAAGATTGCACCAACTTTCGGCGGTATTAACCTTGAAGATATTAAGGCTCCTGAGTGTTTTTACATTGAGGAACGTTTGAAGCGTACCCTTGATATTCCCGTGATGCACGATGACCAACACGGTACAGCCATTATTTCTGCCGCTGGTTTGAAAAATGCTTTGGAGGTTAACGGCAAGGACATTAAGAAAGTGAAGATTGTGGTCAACGGAGCCGGTGCAGCAGCTATCTCTTGCACCAAATTATATATGGCCATCGGAGCCCAGAAAGAGAACATCGTGATGCTTGACTCGAAAGGCGTCATTTCCACTAGCCGTACCGATTTGAATGAACAGAAGAAATTCTTTGCCACGACGCGTACAGATATCCACACTTTGGAAGAAGCTGTTAAGGATGCCGACGTCTTCGTAGGACTTTCGAAGGGTAATGTGCTGACTAAAGACATGGTGAAGTCAATGGCTAAGGACCCCGTCATCTTTGCTCTTGCCAACCCCGTTCCTGAGATAAGTTACGAAGATGCAATGGAAGCGCGCCCTGACACCCTGATGTCAACAGGTCGCACGGACTATCCTAATCAGATTAACAATGTTATCGGCTTCCCCTATATCTTCCGTGGTGCGTTGGATGTTCACGCCACCGCTATTAACGAGGAGATGAAACTGGCTGCTGTCCATGCCATTGCAGACTTAGCCAAGCAACCCGTACCAGATGTCGTCAACGATGTATATAAGGTAAACAACCTGACCTTCGGGCGCAATTATTTCATTCCCAAGCCTGTCGATCCACGACTTATCACAGAGGTCAGTGCCGCTGTGGCTAAAGCCGCTATTGACAGCGGCGTTGCCCGTCGCCAGATAGAAGACTGGGATGAATACAAACGTTCGCTCTCTGTACTGTTGGGTCAGGAGACCAAGCTTACTCAAAAGCTTTACGCTACTGCCGCTGCTCATCCACAGCGTATCGTCTTTGCAGAGGCTATCCACCCCACTATGCTGAAGGCTGCTGTTCAGGCTAAGGCCGAAGGTATCTGCGAGCCCATTTTGCTTGGAAATGATGAAGTCATACAGAAACTCGCTGCCCAGCTCGACCTCAATATCGAGGGAATCGAGATTGTCAACTTGCGCCACCCCAACGAGCAGGAGCGTCGTGAACGCTATGCCCGTATTCTTACTGAGAAACGCCAACGCGAAGGTTACACTTTCCAGGAAGCCAACGACAAGATGTTCGAGCGCAACTACTTTGGTATGATGATGGTTGAGACTGGTGAGGCCGATGCATATATCACGGGTCTTTACACCAAGTATTCCAATACCGTCAAAGTTGTCAAGGAAGTTATTGGTATCCGTCCGCAATACAAGCACTTTGCTGCCATGCACATTATCAATTCCAATCGTGGCACCCTTTATATTGCCGATACTCTCGTCAACGAGAATCCAGATACCGAAACCCTTATCGACATTGCCAAGCTTGCCTCAAAGAGCGTTAAGTTCTTTAATGAAAAGCCCGTTGTGAGCATGATTAGTCACTCTAACTTCGGTAGTAGCCAGAGCGACGGAGCCCTCAAGGTAAAGCATGCTGCTGAATATATGCAGGAGCGCTATCCTGACCTGCCTATTGACGGTGAGATGCAGCTGGGCTTTGCGCTCAACCGTGAGTTGCGCGACGAGCAGTATCCCTTCACCCGTTTGCACGGCAAGGATGTCAACACGCTCGTATTCCCCAACCTCACCTCAGCTCGTTCCAGCTATAAGATGCTGCAAATGCTCGATGCCGATGTCGAGATTATCGGCCCGATCCAGATGGGTCTTAACAAGCCTATCCACTTCGTCGATTTCGGTGCTACTGTCCGCGATGTTGTCAACATCGTAGCTGTTGCAGCAATCGACGCCTATGTCGATAAGGTGAAGAAAAGTATTGAAATAGCCGAATAAAATTATCGCACGTACCTTATTATTATGAGTATCGAATATATGTCGCAAGAGGGCTACGACAAACTCGTAGCAGAACTCCGTCATATGGAGAGCGTAGAACTGCCTCAGGTAAGGGATGCTATTGCTGAAGCACGTGACAAGGGTGATCTGAGTGAGAACTTCGAATATCATGCAGCCAAGCGCGAGCAGTCCCGACTGTTGGGCAGGATACGCTTCAAGCAACGTATACTCGAGAATGCAAGGGTGATTCCCGCAGAGCGATTGAAATCGGACAGAATAGGTTTGCTGAGTAAGGTGGAGATGACCAATCTGGCGAACAATGCCCGCATGACTTACACGATAGCCAGTCCACACGAGGCAAATCTAAGAGAAGGAAAGATTTCGATTAAGTCGCCCATAGCGGAAGCCTTGCTAAATAAAAAGGTAGGCGACGAGGTAGAAGTACGTGTACCTGCAGGACTGCTGAAGCTACGCATTGAAAGCATTCAGCAGTCCTGAGGAATCACCTTAGAAATCGAGTATCAGGGATTGACGTCCCTTCATTTCAACATCCTTTGACAAATCGTAATAACGGTTGGTCAGGATGTCTTTGGCACGCTTTGTCTTGCCGATAATCTCAGCATAGCGTGACACCTTAAGCGTAGCAGGTTTAGTCGTTCCGTTAAGAATCGTCATGACGGTACGGCCTTTGTACTGACGGGCAATGACATAAATACCATTGAAGGGGATAAACTGGGTCTGCTTACCCTTGGTAATACACTCGTTGCCCTGACGCCAGTGAAGCAGGCGACTAGTCCAGCGGAACATATCGTTCTCGGCCTTGGTGCGTCCATCAGCCGTGAAGGCGTTATGATCATCACCAGGGAATCCGCCAGGGAAGTCCTTGCGCACATAACCATCCGTAATTTCCTTCGTACCATTCATCAGAATCTCTGTTCCATAATAAAGCTGTGGAATGCGACGAACGGTCATGAGCAATGCCAAGGCCTGCTTGAGCATTAGGGAATCACGGCCATTGCCCAGGAAACGGTCTGTATCGTGATTGTCAACAAACGCCATCACATGGTCGGGATCTTCATAGAGATAGTCATAGACAAACGAGTTATAGAGACGGTTCAAGCCCTGCCACCACGCATCAGTCTCTTCATGCTTGGCCTGTGACAATTTCTCAAAGAACGAGAAGTCCATCACCGTCTTCAAATACGAGTTATGCTCGGAGAGTTTGGAATCCTTCTGCCAGGCAGCGGTATAGGCAGGCTCTGTAACCCACGTCTCACCAACGGTATTAAAGTTAGGATATTCTTCGTCCAACTCCTTCATCCAGCGAGCCATTCCTCGTGCATCGGCATAAGGATAGGTATCCATGCGGATACCGTCAATACCAATAGTTTCAATCCACCATTTAGAGTTCTGGATAAGATAGGTCATCAGGTGCTGGTTGCGCTGGTTCAGGTCGGGCATTGTCGGAACGAACCATCCGTCAACCGTCTCTTTCAAGTCAACCTTCGAGGCATAAGGATCTTTGACCGGCGTGAGCTTGTAACTGGTCTGAAGGAACGATGTTCCTTGGGCATTGGAAGTGCCGTTCGACTCCAAAAGCCATTGCGGCAGGTTGAGCCAGTCTTTGGTAGGCATGTCCTTCGTCCAGGGATGCTCAAAACCAGAGTGATTGAAAATCATGTCCATTACCACTTTCAATCCTTTTTGATGAGCCTCATCGCAAAGACGACGATAATCTTCATTCGTACCGAAACGGGGATCTACACGATAATAGTCAGTAGTGGCATAACCATGATAAGTAGAGAAACCGTTGGGTGAATCGGGTGAATCGTTTTCAAGTACGGGGGTAAGCCAAAGGGCCGTCACACCCAACTCCTTGAAATACTCAAGATGTTCGCGGATACCATTCAGGTCACCGCCATGACGCAGCGAAGGCTTCGAGCGATCCTCCACATAAGGACGCATACCCTTCACCTGGGGATTGTGGTTGGCGCCCTGTGCAAAACGGTCGGGCATGAGCATATAAAGCACATCAGCATTGGTAAATCCCACACGTTTCTTACCACTCATCTCGCGATTTTTCAACGTGTACTCAACCTTTTTTTTGTCAAATTTTAAAGTCATCGTACCAGCCTTGGCATCGCGAAGATTCATGTAAACCAGCAGATAGTTAGGCGAGTCAAGACGCACCACACTGTCAATCTTCACACCAGGATAGTCGGTAGAGACATCCTTCACCGCGGCAATATCCTTGCCATACACCATCAACTGCACCTGCGGATTCTTCATGCCCACAAACCAGTCGGTTGGGTCAATGCGGTCAATCACTGTCTTTGCTGCATTCATAGTCATTACCTGCGCCGTAAGGGCCATTAGGAAAAAAATACGTTTTTTCATTGTGTCGGGTTTTTAGAATTCTATGGGCAAAGATACACATTTTTCTTTATATAATCATACGTAAGAAACATTTTTCTATCATTACCATGCAAAAACGTTTGCGCAAGTGGCAACGTTTCAAATAATTTTTGTACTTTTGCCCTCGATATGGCAAAAGATAAGATAATGTATGTCTGCGACAATTGTGGACAGGAATCGGCCAAATGGATAGGCAAATGTCCTGCCTGTGGCCAATGGAACACATTTAAGGAGATTAAGGTGGCTGATACCAAGAAACAGGTAATAGCGACCACGGCAGCAGCCTCGGCAGGACGTCAGTTGCGCCAGAACAAGGTGCTCAGGCTGAAAGACATCTCAGCACACGACGACCCGCGTATCGACATGCACGATGCCGAGTTGAATCGCGTGTTGGGTGGTGGCTTGGTACCCGGAAGCATTGTATTGTTAGGTGGTGAGCCCGGAATCGGTAAGTCCACCCTCTCGCTGCAAACCATGCTGAACATGCCCGAGAAACGCATTCTATACGTCAGCGGTGAGGAGAGTGCCCATCAGCTGAAAATGCGTGCCGAGCGTATTACTGCTGCCTGCGGTTCTGTCGCTGATGACAATTTCATGATTCTCTGCGAGAATTCCCTGGAGGCTATCTTTGACCATATCAAGGAAGTTGAGCCAGAACTGGTAATTATCGACTCCATACAAACCATATCGACAGAGGACGTGGAGTCGAGCGCAGGCTCTATAGCCCAAGTACGTGAGTGTGCCTCTGCCCTACTCCGCTTTGCCAAGACTTCTGGCGTTCCCGTCATCTTGATAGGTCACATCACGAAGGAAGGCACGCTGGCAGGTCCTAAAATCTTGGAACACATCGTCGATACCGTCATTCAGTTTGAGGGCGACCAGCACTATATGTACCGCATCCTGCGCAGCATCAAGAACCGCTTCGGAAGCACTTCCGAGTTAGGCATTTACGAGATGCAGCAAACAGGACTGCGACAGGTATCAAATCCCTCCGAACTGCTGTTGACGGAAGACCACGACGGGCTGAGCGGTGTGGCGATTTCAAGTGCCATTGAGGGAGTTCGTCCCTTCCTTGTAGAGACACAGGCCCTGGTATCGTCAGCAGCCTACGGAACTCCACAGCGTTCAGCAACAGGATTCGACCAGCGCCGCCTGAACATGCTGTTGGCTGTTCTGGAAAAGCGTGTGGGCTTTAAGCTGATGCAGAAAGACGTATTCCTGAACATTGCAGGAGGACTGCGCGTTACGGATATGGCGATGGACCTGAGTGTGATAGCTGCTGTCTTATCCTCTAACGTTGACACGCCCATAGAAAGCGGGTGGTGTATGGCTGGCGAGGTTGGACTCAGTGGCGAGGTGCGCCCTATTGCTCGTATCGAACAACGCATTGCCGAAGCAGAGAAACTAGGTTTTCAGCACATGATCATACCTAAATATAATATGAGTGGACTCAACCGTAAGAAGTTTAAGATAGAACTTGTGCCCGTCCGGAAAGTGGAAGAAGCACTGAGGGCATTGTTTGGATAATAGAACACAAGAACAACATGAGACGATACCTGCCCCTATTACTGCTGTTTGTATGCCTGCAGACTGCACGTGGAGAGAATAGCGAGAAAACGCCACAAGACAAGACGCCCAAAGTCGGCCTGGTATTAGGCGGCGGAGGAGCCAAAGGTGTGGCTCATATCGGCGTACTGAAAGTCTTGGAACGAGCAGGATTTCCCATCGACATCATCACCAGCACCAGTATGGGGAGTATTATTGGCGGAGCTTATGCCTGCGGACATCCTTCTGCGGTGCTTGACTCTATTGTCCGCTCACAAGACTGGGCTATGCTGCTCTCTGACCGTGAGAGTTCAAGCGACCAAGACCTGCAAATGCGTCAGAAGCATAACACCTATATCATCACCAAGACACTCCATTTTGGCAAGAAGTTACAGGGTCTTGGTGGTGGATTCATCAGGGGCAAGAACATCACACCCCTCTTCAACAGGATTACGGCACCTTACAACGACTCCATCGACTTCAACACGCTGCCCATCCGCTTTGCCTGTGTGGCGACCAATATCGTTGACAATACGGAATACGTGTTCCATAGTGGTGTGCTGAGCCAAGCCATGCGAGCCAGCATGGCTATTCCTGGCGTTTTCGCCCCGGTGAGAATGGACGGCATGGTGCTGATAGACGGAGGCATGCGCAACAATTTTCCTGCAGACATCGCTCGTGAAATGGGAGCAGATTACGTGATTGGCGTGGATGTTCAGGACGTTCCGAAGCCTGCCGACAAATTGCAAACGGGAACACAGATCCTGGCACAAATCAGCGACTGGCTCTGCATGAACAAGTACGAGGAGAACAAGCGCAAGTCAGACATTGTGATTCGGGTGAATACGGATGGATATAGCGCCGCCAGTTTCAACGCTGCCGCCATTGACACTCTGATACGCCGAGGCGAGGAGGCGGCTATGGCTCATTGGGACGAGCTCATTGCCTTGCGTCAGAAACTGGGACCTGTCAGTCAGCATCGGATAACACATGGCATACAAACAGAACCCCCTTTGGCTGTCGAGGAGGAGAACGATAACAGGAAGAGAAAAGACATCGAGTTCAACCTGGGTGTACGATTCGACAAAGAAGAGGCAGTAGCCTTGCAAGCCAACATTCAGACACCCATCCGTACCAAGATGCCGATGGACCTGGAACTCACCCTGCGTCTGGGCAAGCGACTGAAGGCACAAGTTGACTGGACACTTCACCCCACCAGTTTCTTCCAGCCTACCATATCTTATATATACCGCAACAACGATATCGATTTCTACGAAAACGGTGACAAGACATACACCTTCACTTACGACCAGCACTCAGTGAAACTATCCCTTTTCAACTTCAACGTGCGTAACTTCAACGTCAGCATCGGTGCCAATTACGACTACTATCACTACCGTTCGCTATTGGCAAACAACCAGACGCAACAGCAGCTCAGCGACGAGGATGCCAGGAACAAAGGCTACATCAGCTATCAGGGCAGAGTATGGTACAACAGCGAGAACAAATGGTACTTCCCCACCAACGGTGTTAGGTTCCAGGCCAAGTTTGCCTACTACACAGACAACTTCATCGAACTGAATGGCAAGGCAGGCATCAGCGAATATGCCGCCATGTTCCGTTCTTCATTCCCCCTGTCTAACAAATTTTCTTTCCAGCCTATGGTTTACGGACGTTTCCTGCAAGGAAGCGACATTCCCGTGGTTATTAACAACCTGATGGGTGGCGAGTGGTTCGACCATTACGTTGAAGGACAGACGACCTTTGCCGGTGTGGGCAATCTGGAGATGTTGTCGCAGAACCTGGCCGTTGCCCAGATGCAAGTGCAGTTTAACCCCACAACCAACAACAACATTCTGTTACGTGTGTCGGCTGGACAAGATGCACAGAAATTCAAGAATCTGTTTGATCACCGCACCATGATAGGAGGAAGCCTCAGCTACTACTACACTACTATGCTTGGACCGCTAGGTGGTTCAGTAGGCTATAGCAACCTGACTAAGAAGTTCTATTTTTATATCAACCTGGGCTTTGTCTTCTGACAACGGTTAATCCTCATACTCCGTCGTATCTTCAATGCCGGCAAGGGCAAAGGCTTCGCGACGCTCCACGCAGGTGCCACACTTTCCACAGTGCTTGGCACCTCCTTTATAACACGACCACGTCTCGCTGTAGTTGATGCCTAATGCCTTGCCACGGCGTGCAATGTCGGCCTTGGTGATGTTAGTATAAGGCGAGCGCAGATGCACATTGGCGAAAGTGCCTGCCGAAGCAGCCTCGTCAAACGCCTTCACAAACGATGGCGTACAGTCTGGATAAATAGTATGGTCGCCTCCGTGATTGGCCATCATCACATATTTCAGCCCGTTCGACTCCGCAATCCCCACAGCAATGGAGAGCATGATGCCATTGCGGAACGGTACCACCGTCGATTTCATGTTCTCGTCGGCATAATGCCCCTCGGGAATCTCCTCCCCACCCTCCAGCAACGAGCTGACGAAGTATTTCGTCATAAAGTCCAAGGGTATCGTAATGTGCCTAATGCCCAACCGCTCACAATGCATGCGGGCAAAAGGAATCTCCCGCGCATTATGCTTCGAGCCGTAGTCAAACGAGATGGCTAGGGCTATGCGCTCCTGCTCATCATATAATAAGGTGACAGAGTCCACGCCACCGCTGAGAATTAAAACGCTATCTTTCATTATTACTTATACTTTTTCAACAGTTCGATGATGTTCCCGATGAGTTCCGGTGTCTTGTAAGGCTTCACGGGATGCATGCCACGGACTACGGCAAAGGCGAAGTTGTCGGCCAGGCACTCTTCCGGAGCAATGACATAGTCGGTATTGCGCCCTACCACATCCCAGAAGTCACTGACCTCTAATCGAAGAAAGAAACGTCGCCACCACGCTCTGCATGTGCCTCTGCCCACGTCTTGGTATAGAATGCTACTATTTCGCAACGGGTCTTCTTGCCGCCGATGGTGAAGTCGGCATAGTTGTCCATGTGCTCAACGTCAGGATTGATTAAGATTCTATTTGCGATGACCTCGGGGAAGACGAGGTCCTCTGACATCACCGTAAATCCTATCAGGTCATACATCTGCTGGCGGAATACGGGCGAGTTGCGCGTGGTGGTGTGGAACAGCTCATGAGCTACGGTCTCGGTGAAATCCATCAGCGCAGCGCGGTTCTCTTCGGCAGTCTTCCCGACCTGTGGCATTTTTTTTGCAATATATTTCTCGCCAAAGAATATCTGGTTCTTGATGGTGTAGGCTG
>CACXTX010000051.1 GCA_902770635.1 uncultured Prevotellaceae bacterium
GCTTACTTGCTCTTATGACGATTCTTGCGCAGTCTCTTCTTACGCTTGTGAGTAGCCATCTTGTGGCCCTTCTTTTTCTTTCCGTTTGGCATAATTCTAAATATTTAAAATTGAAATTTTGATTAAGTTGTCTTTATTTGGTCATCTTTTCAAGGAAGCTCTTGGCAGGCTTGAAAGCGGGGATGTCGTGTGCTGCAATCACCATAGTTGTGTTCTTGGATATATTACGGGCAGTCTTCTGGGCACGGCGTTTCACAATAAATGTGCCAAAACCTCTGAGATATACATTCTCTTTCTCGACGGCCATACAGTTGCGGATTTCCTCCATAAATGCCTCTACCGTAGCAGCAACATCCTTTTTAGGAAGGCCCGTGTCTTCAACAATCTTGTTGATAATTTCTGCTTTTGTCATCTCTATATTTTATTAAGTGTTTTATTTTCGGACTGCAAAGATACTGTTTTTCAGTGAGATAAGAAAATTTAAACAGGATTTTTTTCTAAAAATATATATTTTTTGTATCTTTGCACCTAAATGTAGCCTCCGTGAGCGATCGACGTTGTGATGTTGACTTCATTCGCCAACTTTTCAATGCAGGTGTGAATGTCGTCAGAATGAATACAGCCCATGCTTCAGAGGAAGGGATAAAGAATATAATAAGGAACGTGCGCGAGGTCAGTCGTCACATTGGTATCCTTATTGATACAAAGGGCCCTGAGGTACGTACCACGGGTTGTGAGGCTCCTATTGAATATAAGACGGGTGACGTTGTGAAGCTCTTTGGGCGTCCAGATATTGACTCCACCCACGATATAGTGAATCTTTCCTATGAGAATTTTGCTGCTGATGTCCAAGAGGGCGACCATGTGCTCTTCGACGATGGTGCTTTGGATATGGTGGTTATTGGCATCAACGGTCCCTCTGTAATTGCTCAGGTCACCAACGATGGTGTCTTGGGCTCCCATAAGAGTGTCAACGTGCCAGGCCGTCATATCGACCTGCCGGCACTGACCAGCAAGGACCGTAAGAACATCATGTTAGCTATCGACCAGGACATTGACTTTATAGCCCATTCCTTTGTGCGCTCTGCTGCCGATGTGCGTGCTGTACAAGCCATATTGGATGCCTACAATTCTGATATCAAGATTATTTCCAAGATAGAGAATCAGGAGGGTATAGACAACATCGACGAGATTATCGACGCTTCCTATGGTATCATGATTGCGCGTGGCGACTTGGGTATCGAGGTGCCCATCGAGCGCATTCCTGGTCTGCAGCGCCAGATTATCCGCAAGTGTGTGCAGAAGCGTAAGCCCGTCATTGTGGCTACCCAGATGCTGCATACCATGATCAACAATCCTCGTCCTACTCGTGCCGAGGTGACCGATATTGCCAACGCCATCTACTCCAGTGCTGATGCGCTGATGCTCTCTGGCGAGACTGCCAGCGGCAAGTATCCTATTGAGGCGGTTCGTACGATGGCTGCCATTGCTGAACAGGCCGAGCACGACCGTGCAGTCAATCATATAGACATTCCCTTGTCACCCGATTGCGATATCCGTGAGTTTATGGCTCACAGTGCCATCGAGGCCACTGAGAAGTTGGGTGTGAAGGGCATCATCACCGATTCGGCTACAGGTACCACTGCCCGTTCTTTGGCTTCTTTCCGAGGTCCGCATCCCGTGTTGGCCATTTGCTATAAGGACAAGCTGCAGCGTCTGCTCAACCTCTCCTATGGAGTGATTCCCGTTTATCAGAAAGACCATATCTCCAGCGAGCATCTTTTCTTGGCAGCTGTCCGTATGCTGCGTCAGAAGGGCTATGTTGAACTGAATGACAAAATAGCTTACCTCAGTGGAAACATCAGTCTGGGTGGTGCTACTAAGTTCTTGGAAATCAATACGGTCAGGGAAGTATTCGAGCAGGGCTATCAGTTCCACATGCCTAAAGTGTAGCCTGAAAAATAAAAAAAACGTAAAAGGGCTGTGTAGAAAAAAATTTTTTTGTATCTTTGCACAAAATTGTGCATACATATCAAGAATGAACCATATACGAAACTTTTGCATCATCGCACATATCGACCATGGCAAGTCCACGCTGGCCGACCGTTTACTGGAGTTCACAAAGACCATCCAGGTGACGGAAGGGCAGATGTTGGATGATATGGATTTAGAGCGTGAGCGTGGCATCACGATCAAGAGTCACGCCATCCAGATGGAATATTTGAAGGATGGTGAGAAATATATATTGAACCTCATTGACACCCCAGGCCATGTCGATTTCTCTTACGAGGTGAGTCGCTCTATTGCTGCCTGCGAGGGTGCTTTGCTGGTTGTTGACGCCACACAGGGCGTTCAGGCTCAGACCATTTCGAACCTTTACATGGCTATCGACAACGATTTGGAGATTATCCCTGTCATCAACAAGATAGACATGCCTTCGGCCATGCCCGATGAGGTGGAGGACGAGATCGTCGAGTTGATAGGCTGCGACCGTTCTGAGATTATCCGTGCTTCTGGTAAGACGGGCGAAGGTGTCGAAGACATCCTGAACGCTGTCGTTGAGCGTATTCCGCATCCCGTTGGCGACGAAGAGGCACCGTTACAGGCTTTGATTTTCGATTCCGTCTTCAACTCCTTCCGAGGCATCATCGCCTATTTTAAGATTACCAATGGTGTGATTCGTCAGGGCGACAAGGTGAAGTTCTTCAATACCGGTATGGAGTATGTTGCTGACGAGGTGGGTGTGCTCAAGATGGACATGATACCACGTAAGGAGCTTCGGACGGGCGAGGTAGGATATATCATCTCAGGTATCAAGAATGCCAAGGAGGTAAAGGTGGGCGATACCATTACCCACATTCAGAATCCCTGTTCTTCGGCTATCGAGGGCTTCCAGGAAGTCAAGCCGATGGTGTTCGCAGGTGTCTATCCCATCGACCCTACGGACTATGAGAACCTGCGTGCCTCGCTGGAGAAACTGCAGTTGAACGATGCTTCGCTGACTTTCACCCCAGAGACCTCTATTGCCCTGGGCTTCGGTTTTCGTTGCGGATTCCTGGGCTTGCTCCACATGGAGATCGTGCAGGAGCGCCTGGACCGTGAGTTCGACATGGATGTTATCACTACGGTGCCCAACGTTACCTATATGTGCTATACCAAGCAGGGCGAGGAGAAAGAGGTACACAACCCGTCAGGTCTGCCCGATCAGACGATGATAGACCATATTGAGGAGCCGTATATCAAGGCCAGCATCATTACTGCTGCTGATTTCATCGGACCCATTATGACGCTTTGTCTGGATAAGCGCGGCGAGCTGATAGACCAACAATACGTATCGGGCAATCGTGTGGAACTGCGTTTCATGCTGCCTCTGGGCGAGATTGTCATTGACTTCTATGATAAGCTAAAGAGCATATCAAAGGGCTATGCCTCATTTGACTATCATATCGATTCGTTCCGCCCTTCGAAACTGGCCAAGCTCGATATCCTGCTGAACGGTGAGCCTGTGGACGCGCTCTCAACGCTGACTCATCAGGACAATGCTGTTACCTTCGGTCGCCGCATGTGCGAAAAGCTGAAGGAGCTTATTCCACGCCAGCAGTTTGACATCGCTATTCAGGCAGCCATCGGTGCGAAAATCATCGCCCGAGAAACGGTGAAGCAGGTGCGAAAGGACGTTACTGCCAAGTGTTATGGTGGTGACGTGAGCCGTAAGCGCAAGCTGTTGGAGAAGCAGAAACGAGGCAAGAAGCGTATGAAACAGATAGGCAATGTGGAGGTGCCCCAGAAAGCCTTCCTTGCTGTCTTGAAACTTGATTGATAGAGAGACTTAATAACCATTCATTAGCAAATTACGTTAAAAACTGAAACCTAACGAAGATTTATGACAACAATTGGACTGACAACAAGAGACGTTGCAAGAGAACTGGCCCGCCGTTACAGCACGATGACCCACGACGAGCTGGACGTACTGGAGGGCATCCTCGTACCCATGAAGTTCCAGAAGGGTGAAATTATCCTGAAGGAGGGCGATATCTGCACCAATATCTATTGGGTAGTGAAGGGATTGGTGCGCCAGTATTATTATAAGAATGGCAAGGAGCTGACGGAGTATATGGCTACCGAGAACACTATCTGTATGTGTATTGAGAGCCTCTTCAAGGAGGAGCCCAGTCGCCAGCAGATACAGGCCTTGGAGCCCACCATCATCTATGCCATGCCCAAGGATCGTCTGGAGCGTGAAGCCGTTCGCAACACCAACATCCAGATGCTCTATCGTAAGATTTTGGAAGAGTCACTCATCATCTCGCAGATTCATGCCGACATGCTGCGCTTCGAGTCTGCTCCTGAGCGTTATGCCAAGTTGGTAAAGCGCTCGCCCCAGCTCGTACTGCGTGCTCCGCTGGTGTATATTGCCAGCTATCTGCAGATGACTCCCGAGACCCTGAGCCGTGTACGCACTTCCGCCCTGTTGGGCGACCGTAGCGACGACTAGGTCTCTATAGTTCGCAAACAAAGGTAAACATATCAGGGAACAGCTCACTGAGACGGTCGGGCTTCTCCCTGAACAGTCCAAATAAGGCGCTGCCTGAGCCAGACATGGCTGCATAGGTGGCGCCCCTCTTATAGAGCTCTTCCTTCACGGCCCCGATCTCCGGGTGCAGGGAAAACACGCTCTCTTCGAAGTCGTTGGTTAGCACCCCTCTCCACATCTCTACGGGCTCCATCACCACCTCTTTGCAACATTTCTCCGGATAGTGCGGATGGATTCGTGAGAACGCCTCTCTCGTCGGCACCGGAATGTCCGGTCTTACCACTCCGATATACCATCCTTTCAGGTCCAACGCGATGGGCTGCATCCTTTCGCCGATACCTTCCGCATAGCAGGGCGTGCTCTTGATGAAGAAGGCGCAGTCGGCCCCCAGTCGTGCGGCATAGCCTATCATCTGCTCGTCGCTCATCCTTAAGCCGAACAGCTCGTTCAGCAGTCGTATCATGTAGGCGCAGTCGCTCGAGCCGCCTCCCATGCCCGCCTGTGTGGGAATTCCCTTCCACAGGTGCGTGTGAATTCTGGGCAGGGTGGGGAAGTCCTCCTTCAGCAGCTTGTATGCCCTTACCACCAGGTTCTTCTGCTCGTCGCCCTCAATGGCCAAGTTCGTCACCTTCAGGTCGCAGTCCACGTCCGAAGGGAATCCCTCGTCCATCGTCTGTACCTCCAGTGCGTCCTTGATAGGCACTGGGTAGAACACCGTCTGCAGGTCGTGGTATCCGTCTGGTCGCTTCTCCACCACGTTCAGTCCTAAGTTGATCTTGGCTATCGGAAATGTAATCATTGTGTACCTCCTATGTTATTTTTTCGGTACAAAGATACGAAAAGTAAAGTGAAATACAAAGGGAAAGCCTTGTTTTTATGATAATCTTCGGGCAATGAAGAACTGGCGGGTGCGCACGAAATAAAGTGTGACACCTGCTAAATTGATGATAGCGACCGTCCAGAAGGCGGCCGAATAGCCCAAGAGCTCGGCAATGATACCTCCAACGAGGATGCCCAGGCCCATGCCGCAGTCCCACGAAACGAGGATGGTGGAGTTGGCTGTGCCACGTTCGTTATGATGGGCTACGGAAATCATCATGTTCTGGAAGGCGGGCCATAGGTGACCGTTGCCCAAGCCAATCAACAGGGCGGAGCCGTAGTAGCCTATGGATGTGAAAAGTGAAAAGTGAAAAGTGAAAAATTTGCTACCGCCTATTGTTGGCATTAATATAAATAAGGTGTAGCCCACGAGGGAGATGACCATTCCCTCGGCGGCATTCTCCGTGAGCTTGCCTTCACGAAGGGCTTTGCCTCCCTGCAGACGTGAGAGGATGAGTCCGATGGAACAGAGCATGAACCAGGCACCCGTGCCTCCCGTCATGCCCAGCACTTGTTTGCCATAGATGGCGAGATAATTGCTCAGCACACCAAAGCAGAAGCCGAAGAACACCATGTTGATGCCTATGAGCCAGCCACTCTTCAGGAAGAAACGGTCGAGGCGAAGGGCTGATGTCTGATGGCTGAAGTCTGATGGCTGAGGCTTTTTGAGGGTGACGGTCGAATCGACTATCAGTCCGAAGGTAGCCACGGCAAAGGCCAACCAAAACAGCAGCTGGAAGTTTTGCGTCTCGGTATAGACGAAGATGGCAAAGGTGGGCGATATGGCCATTGCCAGGTTGTTGCTCAGTCCGTAATAGCCGATGCCCTCGTTGCGTCGCGAGGAAGGCAGCACATCGATGGCTACCGTGGAATTGGCTACGGTGACGGCTCCGAAGGGTCCTCCATGCAACGTTCTGACGATGGTGAAAAGGAGTAGTGACGATGCTGCCAGATAGCCCGCAAAGAAGATGGCAAAGGCGCTGTAGGCAATGAGCAACACCGTTTTGCGGGGGAAGGAATCGACGAAGAAACCGCTGAACGGACGGAACAGTAGGGCCACGATGGTATAGCCCGACAATACCAGTCCTATCACATCCTTCGTAGCCCCAAACGTCTCGTAGAGATACAGGGGCATCAGGGGTGTAAGCAAATAAAAGGCGAAGAACAGCGCAAAGTTGGCTGTCATCACCTTTAAGTAGTTACGATTCCAAAGTCGTTCCATGGGCTAGTGTTACTAGTTTTACTAGATATACTAGTTCGACTAGTATTTCCGCAGGGCACCTATCAGCTCGTTGTTCTCCGAATGGCTGCCGATGGTGATGCGCAGGCAGTTCTGACACAGCTGCACACGGGTGCGGTTGCGCACAATGATACCCTCGCTGACCAGATAGTCGTAAATGGCCTGAGCGGCTGTCATGCGAGCCAGGAAGAAGTTGGCGTCCGTGGGGAACACCTCTTCCACGATAGGCAGTTCGGTAAAGGCCTGAATCAGTCGGGCGCGCTCTTCCAGCAGAATGCGTACCCACTTGTCCACCTCGAAGGGGTCCTTCAGGGCGGTCAGTGCCTGCTGTTGCGTCAACTGGTTCACGTTATACGGATATTTCACCTTATTATATATAGCAATGATATCCCTCGAGGCAAACGCCATTCCCAGACGGATGGCTGCCGAGCCCCACGCCTTCGACATGGTCTGCAGTATGATGAGGTTGGGATGTGTGGGCAGTTCCTGACGCATGGACAGCTGTTGGGCAAAGTCGATATATGCCTCGTCGATGATGACGATACCCTCGAACTCATTGACCACCTTCAGCATCTCGTCACGGTCCAGCGAGTTGCCCGTAGGATTGTTGGGCGAGCAGAGCCATATAATCTTGGTGTGCGCGTCGCAGGCAGCCAACAGCTTGTCGGCAGAGAACTGATACTTTTCGTCCAGCAGGACAGGACGGTACTCGACGTCGTTGATGTCAGCACACACCTTGTACATGCCATACGAGGGGGCGATGGCCACCACATTGTCAACACCAGGGTTGCAGAATACACGATAGGCCAGGTCGATGGCCTCGTCACTGCCATTGCCCAGAAAGATATTCTCCTCAGGCATGCCCTTCACCTTCTTCAGCTCCTTTTTCAAATCACGTTGCAATGGGTCTGGATAGCGGTTGTAGGGTGCGTTATAAGGATTCTCGTTGGCATCCAGGAACACATGTGCCTCCTTGCCAGAATACTCATCACGGGCACTGCTGTAGGGTGCCAAATTCCATATATTAGGTCTTACGAGTTGCTCTAAACTAAACATAATTACTCATTACAAATTACTCATTACTAATTGCCTTCATGCGAACTGTCATGGCGTTCTTGTGTGCATCCAGCTGTTCGGCTTCTGCCATCAACTCTACGGCATGCCCAATATGCTGGATGCCTTCAGCCGTCAGGTGCTGGAAGGTAATCTTGCGACAATAGGAGTCGAGGTTGACACCATTGTAGGCGGTGGCATAGCCGTGTGTGGGCAATGTGTGGTTGGTCCCACTGGCATAGTCGCCGGCACTCTCACAGGCATAGGGACCCAGGAACACACTGCCTGCATTCACCACGCGCTCTGCCATCTGCTCATAGTCCTCGACCTGCAGGATGAGGTGTTCAGGAGCATAGGCGTTGGAGAGGGAGATCATCTCGTCTTTGCTATCGACGAGAACGTAACAGCTGTTTTCAAGGGCCTTGGCAGCCATCTCCTTGCGAGGCAACTGCTGCAACTGGCACTCCACCTCGGCTTGTACTTCGTCCAACTTGGAATCGCTTGTGGTAATGAAAAGCACTTGTGAGTCAATGCCATGTTCGGCCTGCGACAACAGGTCGGCAGCCACGAACTCCGCATTGGCTATCTCGTCAGCCAGTACGCAGACCTCTGAGGGACCAGCAGGCATGTCGATAGCCACCTCGTCCAGACTGACCTGTTGCTTGGCAGCCATCACATACTGATTGCCAGGACCGAAAATCTTGAAGACCTTGGGTACGCTTTCCGTACCGTAAGCCATAGCACCAATGGCTTGTACGCCACCAGCCTTGAATATCTTGCTGACACCAGCTATGCGAGCGGCAACCAGAATGGCTGGGTTCACCTTGCCATCCTTGTTGGGAGGCGTACAGAGCACAATCTCCTTACAACCTGCAATCTTGGCAGGAGTGGCCAGCATGAGCACCGTAGAGAACAGGGGTGCCGTTCCTCCAGGAATGTACAGGCCGACTTTCTCGATGGCCACACTCTTCTGCCAGCATACTACTCCTTCCTGGGTCTTTACCTTCTGACCCACGAAGCGTTGTGAGATGTGGAACACCTTGATGTTATGATGGGCCAGTATGATGGCGTCGCGTAAATCGTTGCTCACCAGTTTCTCGGCCTCGTCCATCTCGGCCTCAGTGACAGCCAGACTCTTCAGCTCAGCCTTGTCAAACTTCAGCTCGTACTCCTTCACGGCCTCGTCGCCACGTGCCTTGACATCTGCCAAGACCGTAGCTACCGTGTCGTTCAGCTTAGTCAAGTCTAAGCGTGGACGGGCAATAATCTCACCCCATTTATCTTTAGAGGGATATTTATATACCTTCATTGTAATTATGAATTATGCATTATGAATTATGCATTATCAAAGTATCATTTTCTCAATGGGTGTTACCAAGATACCCTGGGCACCCATCTCTTTCAGTTTACCGATGATTTCCCAGAAACGCTTCTGGTCCAGCACGGTGTGTACGGAACACCACTCTTCGTCAGCCAGGGGAATGATGGTAGGACTCTTCAGTCCAGGCAACACATCGATGATTTCCTGAAGACGAGCCTTGGGTGCATTCATGCGTACATATTTCTTATCCTCAGCATCCTTTACGGCCTTGAATCGGAAAAGCATTTCCTCCAAGGTGGCACGTTTGGAAGCAGAGAGATGCTTATTGCCGATGAGCAGGGCCTCGCTCTGCATCACCACCTCTACCTCGCGCAGATTGTTGCTGACCAGCGTTGAGCCGGACGACACAATGTCGAAGATGCCATCAGCCAAACCGATGCCTGGGCTGATCTCTACCGAACCTGTAATCACGTGAATCTCGCAGTCTATCGCGTTCTTCTTCATGAACTGGCGCAGGATGTTGGGGTAGGACGTGGCTACCTTTTTGCCATTAAACCAGTTGACACCGCGGTAGTCTATCTCCTTGGGGATGGCCAGCGACAAGCGGCACTTCGAGAATCCCAGACGTGAAATGACGTCGGCATCCTCGCCACGCTCTATGAACTCGTTTTCGCCCACCACACCGATGTCGGCCACACCAGAGGCTACCGACTGGGGGACTCACCTTGATGTCTGCTTCTGCAAGCAGATTCATGGTATCGTCGAACAAACGACCTTTTGATTGTACTGCTATTCTTAACATGTTTCTATGATTTCTTTTCTCCTAATTTAGATTTGTGCGTGCAAAGTTACAAAATTATTTTTTATTTTAGTACCTTTGCACCGTGAAATTGCATTCAACACTCATATTTGCATTGATTCTGCTCTGTTCGTGCGGACAGAAAAAACAGGAAACCGTGGTCACACCCTGGGGTGAGATAGCGGACACCATTCCTACGGACGACAGCTTTGACTTGGACGATATTCAGCGCAACGGAGAGTTGATAGCCCTCACGCTGACAGGTCCTGAGACCTATTACGACTATCGTGGCAAGCACCTGGGTGCCCAGTATCTGCTGGCGCAGAAGTTTGCCGACAAGCTGGGTGTCAGCCTGCGCATGGAGGTGTGTCGTGACTCGTCGGAGATGGTTAGCCGACTGGAGGAAGGCGAGGCGGACCTCATCTGCTATCCCATGACGAAGAAAGGGCTGGGATGGATGGTTGGCGACGATAAGGAAGACTTGGAACAGGAGTTGAAGCAATGGTATCGTCCTGGTATGCTGGCAGAGGTTAAGAAGGAAGAGGAGTTCCTCTTATCCAATCGGGCCGTCCGTCGTCGCGTGTTCTCGCCAATGCTCAATAGGGCAGGGGGTGTCATCTCGCATTACGACGGTTTCTTCCAGCGCTATGCCTCCACCATCCGTTGGGACTGGCGGCTGCTGGCTGCCCAGTGTTATCAGGAGTCCACCTTCGACCCCAAGGCTCGTTCGTGGGCAGGTGCTTGCGGACTGATGCAGATCATGCCAGGTACTGCCGACCACCTGGGACTCTCACGTGCCAACATCTACGACCCTGAGCAGAACATAGCCGCTGCCGTGCGCTATATCTCCGAACTGGAACGAAGCTTCTCTGATATCCGCGAACATTCAGAACGCACCAAATTCGTGCTTGCCGCCTATAACGGTGGTCATTTCCACATTCGCGACGCAATGGCCTTGGCTCGTAAGAATGGGCGCAATGCCAGCCTTTGGCACGAGGTGGAGCCCTTCGTCTTGGGACTCTCTCAACCTCAGTATTACAACGACCCCGTGGTCAGAAACGGTTATATGCGAGGTTCAGAGACGGTCGATTATGTCCGTAAAATCCATGAGCGTTGGAATGGTTATCGTGGTGTCAAGACCGTTCGCTCCATCTCTGGTCCCCAAGGTATTCCACAAAAGGCAAAGCGGGAGCGTAAGAAGAAATACCAGATTAGCGAGTAATCGTCTCAATATTAAAAATTCATCTCCTGCGTCTATACGGGTGGAAATCTTTCTTCTTGGGCTTTCTCCGAAAGTAATTTCTAATACTCCAAGAGTAACAAAAATTACTCTTGGAGTACTGTTCCTGATTGACGGTTGGTTGACAGATGACAAATGACAGATGACAGTTTCAAAACAACGCCCATCACACCACCTGTCCAGCAGTTATTTTATCTTTATGATTATCTATATATACTATTATTATATATATAATTATTAATAAATATAAATATATATAGTATAAATATACAATTATTAATAAGAATAATAGCTTCTTACTACCTCACAAGAGCGTTACTAATTAATTGTCATCTGTCATCTGTCATTTGTCACTCCCGCTCGTATTAATCCATTTTTTTCTTGGTTCGAATAAGGAACCCTTATTGGGAAATAAGGTACCCTTATTGATGAATAAGGAACGGTTATTGCGAAATAACCCAAGGTTGTGATGAAACAACATTGGGTATTAATAGTAGCAGTTAGTCCGTAGGCTTCGGACTTGCAGTCCGAGCCGTTCGGACTGGCAGTCCGTTGGGACGGACTAATGTCATTACCTTTTTTTCTTGCCAAACAGGTGTCTATAGCTTTTCATGAGTTTGCGTACCAACAGGAAAGCGTCAATGGCGGTGATGCTGTTGGCGATAAGGTTGGCTATCAGCTCTCCCTTGCTGTCTGACTTCTGGGGAGCCGTCAGTCCGTGCCATAGGGTGCCTATGCGCTCGCTGTCCTTCTGGATGTCAGTTAGCAGGGCATCTTTGCGCTGCTGGATGTCGTCAAGTGTGTTATAGACGGGTTTTACCATAAAGCCTGTTAATTTAAAAGGATGTCGGCAAGGAATCGGACGAGCGGACGCTCAATCCAGGTCTTGCGATAGATGCACACAAGAAGGAACAGAATCAAGAAGGCCAGGGCTATCAGGAAGAAGGCCCAGCCTGTGCCTATCAATGGGGTGAGCCAGAAAACTACGGCAAAGGAAAGATAAAAGATGACGGCAATGCCCACTATGAGCAATACAATGGTCAGTGTCAAGGCGGTCGTCAGTCGTACTATCTTGTCGATTACATCGAGCTTCAGATATTCCTTCTGAAGCCCAATGTAGTCTTTCAGCACCTCAATGAGTTGCGCAATGGATTCTACGTTCTTGTCGCTGGAGAACATAATGGTGCGAATTATGCCTCAGGGGCAGCGTCTGCAATGTCGTCAACAAGATCACTTACTTCCTTGCGGCTGAGCTTGATATTGTGCTTCTTCATGAAGTCGTCAACAGCATCTGTAATCTTGGTACGGGTGTCCTCGCCCTTCTCGGGGGCCAACAGGAGTCCGATAACTGCTCCGGCAATAGCTCCGCCGAAGAATGCGCCTAAATAACCTAAACTTTTCATAATCTTATTATTTTGGGGTTAAACAATTTTTTCCTACGCAAAAATACGAAAAGTTTTTGAATTAGCACATAAAAAGTGGGTAATTTTTTGTTAAAATGGGTTGTTTTTCTGTATTTAACAAACTTTATGTGCGATTTTAGCGGAATTTTGAACGATTATTTGTAATTTCGCACTGATTTTAATAGAACATCAATTTAATTAAATGATAACTGAAATGAAAAAGTACACTTTGATTTGCGCCGCTATGTGCGCAGCGATGGTTTTCACAAGTTGTAAATCAAGCGAGAGTGCCTACAAGCAGGCTTATCTCAAAGCCAAGCAGCAGGAAGAGATGCAGCAACAACAGCAGCAACAGGCACCTGCAGCTCAGGAGACCACAGTAGTTACTCCTATGGTGGAGCGCCCCGTGAACAATACACAGGTGGTTGACAACGCTGACAACATTGCCGTCCGTCAGGAGCAGGTAACCGTGGTAAGCGGTGCCGGTCTGAAGAACTTCAGCGTTGTGGTAGGTTCTTTCTCTCTGAAGGCTAATGCCGAGGGTCTGCAGCAGACGTTGAGAAGCGAGGGCTATGACGCTCAGATTGTGATGAACAACAATGTGACACCTGCTATGTATCGTGTGGTAGCTACTACCTTCGATTCAAAGGTGGATGCCGCTGCCAGCCGTAACGGACTGCAGAACAAGTATCCTGGTGCATGGCTGCTTTACGCCAAATAAGCAGTGGCCAGAATACTATCAATAGACTACGGTAAGAAGCGTACAGGATTAGCAGTTACCGATCCGCTGCAGATTATTGCCAGCGGATTGGCAACTGTTTCTACATCAGAGCTGTTTGACTATCTGAAGCAATATGTGGCCAAGGAACAGGTGGAGCGTATTGTGATAGGTGAGCCCAAGCAGCCCAACGGGCAGCCCAGCGAGAACCTGCAGCGTGTGCAGCAGTTTGTGAACCGATGGCGTAAGGCCGTGCCCGACATTCCCATAGTTTTTTACGACGAGCGCTTCACTTCCGTATTGGCTCATCAGGCGATGATAGACGGGGGGCTGAAGAAGAAAGACCGTCAGAACAAGGCACTTGTCGATGAGATTAGTGCCACGATTATCTTACAAGACTATATGCGCTCTAAAAAGTAATTTTTAATTTTATATTTTTTAATTACAAAAGTGATTTTACCTATTTATATATATGGCCAGCCTGTACTGAGAAAGGTGGCTGAGGATATCCCAGCGGATTATCCTGAACTCGACAATTTCTTGAAAGATATGTGGGACACACTGGCAGAGAGCGAAGGCATCGGACTGGCAGCTCCCCAGGTGGGTAAGGCAATCCGCGTGGTGGTGATAGACCTGGATGTGCTGAGCGATGACATGCCTGAATATAAAGACTTCCGCCGCGCATTTATCAATCCGCACATCGTGGAATATGATGATACGGAGACAAGTGCTTCCGAAGAGGGCTGCCTGTCGCTGCCAGGCATCCATGAAAAGGTGGTTCGTCCTACCCGTATTCATGTGAAGTGGCAGGACGAGCAGATGCAGGAGCACGATGAGTGGATAGAGGGCTATCTGGCACGTGTGATGCAACATGAGTTCGACCATTTGGACGGAAAAATGTTTGTGGACCGTGTTTCTCCACTTCGCAAACAGTTGATAAAGAGCAAATTGAAGGCACTGCTGCAAGGTCGCTACCGTTGCGGATACAGGACCAAGGCAGTCAAGAAATAATAGGAAACGGATGTTCAGAAAGCTTGTTCTCCTCTTGTTGCTCGTACCCATGACCGGATGGGCTCAGTTTAATACGGACCGTCTGGTGATGATAGGACGTTCTGCACTGTATTATGAGGACTACGTGCTTTCCATCCAGTATTTCAATCAGGCCATCTCCGCAAAACCATACTTGTTTGAACCCTGGTATTACAGAGCAGTGGCGAAGTATTACCTGGACGACTATGTGGGCGCTGAGAGCGACTGTACAGAGGCTATCACGAGGAATCCCTATGTGGTAGGCGTTTACGAGTTGCGAGGCTTGTGCAAGATTCAACAGAAAGACTTCGCGGGGGCGATAGCCGACTATAACCAGGCGTTGCGCTACGATCCGGAGAGCATGAACCTGTGGCACAATCGTGCGCTGTGCCGTATTGAACAGAAAGATTATGAGCACGCGCTGACCGACTTGGACACGATGGCGGTGCGCTGGAGCAGGAACGCTCGGGTCTATGCCATGAGGGCACAGGTGTTCTTGTTGCAGAAAGATACGACGCAGTCGATTGCCGCATTGGACAAGAGCCTGGAACTGGATGCTTATAACGGACATACCTGGGCACAGCGCTCGATGATCAGCTTGTCGAGAAAAGAATGGAAGGAGAGTGAGGAATATCTGGATAAGGCCCTACACCTGTTGCCGAAAGATGCAGGGCTGTATATCAATCGTGCGTTGGCACGCTTTAACCAGAACAACTTGAGAGGAGCTATGTCGGACTACGACCTGGCACTGGACTATGAGCCGAATAATTTCCTAGGTCACTACAACCGAGGACTTTTGCGTGCTCAGGTGGGTGACGACAACAGAGCCATCACAGACTTCGACTTTGTGCTAAAACTGGAACCCGATAATCTCATGGCTCTGTATAACAGGGCACTTTTGTTGGAGAATACGGGTAATCCAAGAGCAGCCATCCGAGACTATTCGAAGGTGATAGAACAGTATCCGAACTTCTGGACAGGACTGCAACAGCGTGCTTCCTGCTACCGAAAGCTGGGTATGGTCAAGCAGGCCGAGATGGATGAGTTCCGCATTCTGAAAGCACAGATTGACAAACGGTTTGGAAAACAGCCCAGGTTGTCGAAGAAACAGATGCGTAAGCGTAGCGACGAGGATATCGAGAAATACAACCAGTTGGCAGTGGCTGACGAGGAGGATATGCACAACGAATACCAGACAGACTACCGCGGCAGGGTTCAAGACCACAAGGTCGGTATGGATTATATGCCGATGTATATGCTGTCGACAGAGAACTTTCAAAGCGACGTTAAGCGATACATAGCCTATGACCGCCACGTGGAACAGCTGAACAGTAAACTGAAGGAGGGCTGGAAGTTGCACATTATCTGCAACCAGAACACATTGAGCGAGGCAGGAACAAGAAGATACTTTGCCCGATTGGACAGTCTGACTACTCAGATAGACAAGTCGAAGAGTACGCAAGAAGCCCTGAACATGTTGCTTCAGCGTGCAATGGCCTACTGTGTGATACAGAACTTCGAGAGCGCGATAGAAGACCTTTCGACGTACCTGCAGGAGTATCCCAACTCGGTGGTGGCCTACTGGCAGAGAGCCGCATGCCAGTCGCGTCTGAACGACTTCAATGCATCGCAAGGAACAGATATCCAATTGAAGACAGCCAATGTGCTGTCGGACTTGACGGCGGCTATCCGGATGGACGAGAGCGCCTACCTATATTATAATAGAGGTAACGTGTATGTGAAACGCCATGACTATGCTCACGCTATAGAGGACTACACAAAGGCCATCAGCCTGGATGTCAATTTGGCGGAAGCATATTACAACAGAGGACTGGCACGTCTGGCCAACAAGCAGCAGGCCGAGGGTATCAATGACCTCAGCAAGGCGGGAGAACTGGGCCTGTACACTGCGTATAGCATCATCAAAAGGCAAAGGAAATAATACTTAAAACGAAGAAGATATGTCACTGATTATTGTAACAATGCTGATTATGGCTTATGTGCTGATTGCCACCGGTCATTTGACGGGTGTCAACAAGGCGGCTATTGCCATGTTCCTGGGTACCATAGGCTGGATAGTCTATGTATGCTGGGGCGCTGACTTCGTGATGGACCAGCATCCTAATGAGTATTTGGAGTGGCTGGCGGGCAGCCAGGCTACCAGTGAGTCGGTGAAACACTTTATCGAGGACCATATATTCCTAAAATATGTGGGCGAGGCTGCTGCCATCGTGATGTTCCTGTTGGCTACCATGTCTATCGTTGAGCTGCTGAGCAACAATGGCTGCTTCGACTTTATCACGGAGTGGATACGTACCAGAAACTCGAAGCGATTGCTTTGGACCATCACCTTGGCTACCTTTATCCTCTCTGCCAATCTGGATAACCTGACCACAACAACCATGATGTTGGTGATTATGCATAATATCCTGCAAAACTCAAGACAAAGGATGTATGTGGGATCTGCTATTGTACTAGCTGCCAACTGTGGAGGATGCTTCACCGTGATAGGTGACCCGATAGGACTGATTTTATGGGGTGACGGAGCTGTAACAGCGAGCCACTTCTCGGCATACTTGGCGCTTCCTGCTATCTTGTCATGGGTCGTGCCAACTATTCTGATTAACAGAGAATTGCCAGACAGACTGGATACAGCCTGGAATCCGTCGCCTTACCGCGGTGATGACACGCGACTGAACAGATGGCAGCGTGTAGTGATGCTGATTGTAGGTATTGGGGGACTGTGGTTTATTCCTACGTTCCACAACATCACTAAATTGGCTCCCTTCCTCGGTGCACTTTGTGTGCTGAGTGTGTTGTGGGTGGTGAATGAGGCCTTTAACCATAAACTGATAGCTTCTGACCAAAGTACCCAGCGACGCATTCCCATTTCCCTGCAATATGGTGTGTTGCAGCAGTTGCTGTTTGTAATGGGTATCATGCTGGGTATGGGCGTTGTGACAGAAACCGGTGTCTGGAATGATGTGGCAGCGTGGTTTGACACGTATATCCACGACATCTGGATGATGGGTATCGGTGCCGGTTTCCTGAGTTCTGTCGTTGACAGCTTTACCATTGCTATCTCGAATATCTCGCTTTATACCGTAGGGGTAGGGGATGTGGCTACAAACGGGGCTTACTGGAAAATCATTGCCTACACCACAGCAGTGGGAGGAACGCTGTTGTCGATAGGTAGTATCAGCGGACTGGCTTTGATGCGTGCCGAGCATGTGTCAATGGCCTGGTACGTGAAACACGTCACTCCCAAGGTGCTGTTGGGTTGGCTGTTGGGATATGTCATCCTATGGGTTGAGGTGAATATGTTGGGCTTTTAAAGGCTTGTTAAAGCAGAAAAAGCATTCTGTTCTTCCTCAAATATTGCTAAATAAGGACATTTTCTGAAAAAAATCGGAAATGTTCTTTTTTATTTGAAATAATTTTCCTATCTTTGCAAGGCTGTTACTAAAACAATAACACTTTAAATATTTAACTGCTTATGTCACAAATTGTAGGACGCATTTCCCAGATCATCGGTCCTGTTATCGATGTATACTTTGACACCAAGGGACAGGATGCGGAAAAGGTGCTCCCTAAAATTCACGAGGCCCTGAGGGTTGAACGTGGCAACGGCGAACAACTCATCATCGAGGTGCAGCAGCACATCGGTGAGGATACTGTGCGCTGTGTGGCTATGGACAATACCGACGGTTTGCAGCGCGGATTGGAAGCAACGCCCCTGGGCACGCCAATCGTTATGCCCTCAGGCGAACAGATTAAGGGTCGTATGCTGAACGTTATCGGTCAGCCTATTGACGGTATGAAACAGCTTAACATGGAGGGGGCTTACCCCATTCACCGTGAAGCTCCAAAGTTCGAGGAACTGTCGACCACGAAAGAGGTGCTGGCTACTGGTATTAAGGTGATTGACCTGCTGGAGCCTTATCTGAAAGGTGGTAAGATTGGACTGTTCGGTGGTGCCGGTGTGGGTAAGACCGTGCTCATCATGGAGCTCATCAATAACATTGCCAAAGGTCATAACGGATTTTCGGTATTCGCTGGCGTTGGTGAGCGTACCCGTGAGGGTAATGACCTGATTCGAGAGATGATTGAGTCTGGCGTTATCCGCTATGGTGATAAGTTCCGTGAGGCAATGGATCAGGGAAAATGGGATTTGAGTCTTGTTGATCCTGAAGAACTGAAGAAGAGCCAGGCTACTCTGGTTTATGGACAGATGAACGAACCTCCCGGTGCACGTGCCTCTGTAGCATTGTCTGGACTGACTGTGGCAGAGGGTTTCCGTGATGCTGGTGGTAAAGATGGCGGTGCTGCTGATATCCTGTTCTTTATCGATAACATCTTCCGTTTCACCCAGGCTGGTTCTGAGGTGTCTGCCCTGTTGGGCCGTATGCCTTCTGCCGTAGGTTATCAGCCGACATTGGCTTCGGAGATGGGTACCATGCAGGAGCGTATTACTTCTACCAAGTCGGGATCTATCACCTCTGTGCAGGCTGTCTATGTGCCTGCCGACGACTTGACGGACCCAGCACCTGCTACCACCTTTACTCACTTGGATGCTACCACAGTGTTGGATCGTAAGATTGCCGAGTTGGGTATCTATCCCGCAGTAGACCCGCTGGGAAGTACCTCTCGTATTCTAGACCCGCTGGTAGTAGGAAAGGCTCACTATGACTGTGCACAACGTGTGAAGGAGATTCTGCAGCGCTATAAGGAATTGCAGGATATCATCGCCATTCTGGGTATGGATGAGCTCTCGGATGAGGATAAGTTGACGGTAAACCGTGCCCGTCGTGTACAGCGTTTCCTCAGCCAGCCTTTCGCCGTGGCTTCCCAGTTTACGGGTCTGCCTGGTGTGATGGTGCCTATCGAAGAGACTATCAAGGGTTTCAATGCCATTCTGAACGGAGAGGTAGATGACCTGCCCGAGCAGGCATTCCTCAACGTGGGTACTATCGAAGATGCCAAGGAAAAGGCTAAGAAACTGTTGGAGGCTGCTAATGGCTAATTGATAATTGATAAACGATAATTGACAATTATGCTAAAGTTGAAGATAGTTTCTCCCGAAAGGATAGAGTTTGAAGGCGAGGTGAAGAGTGTTCTTGTTCCAGGAACCTTAGGCCAGTTCCAGATACTGGTTAATCATGCGCCAATCATTTCATCGCTCGAAAAGGGTAAGGTTGTCTATGACTTGCCGAGTGGCGAGAAGAAGGAACTCAGCATCATCGGTGGCTTCGTAGAAGTACAGAAAAACGTTGTGAGTGTGTGTGTGGAACTGAAGTAATATATAAATAGGAACGCGCGAATGAATATCACAAAGCAGTGCATCAACTTTATAGTGGAGAGCCTCTTTCTTGTCACGTCCATCAATCTGGGCTGCTATTTTGCCATGCAGCTTGGGGGATATGATTTGTTGGCTGCTCAGATAGTAGGTACACTGTTCTTTCTGGTGTTTGAGATTACCACAGTATTGGTATGGCGTTGGGTAGCACTGAAGCATCGGAATATGTTACCCTCGTTCTTCACAGGTGTCTCCGGCTTCCGTTTTCTGGGAGCCCTGCTGGTTATGTCTGTGTGGTATCTGGTTGCGGGAAAAGAGAACATCATGGTGTTCCTCATTGTGTTCTTCGTGTTTTACTTCGTCTCTCTCATACATCACTCCATCTTCTTTTCGAGAATGTCTAAACGTTTATAAAGGTTTAAAAACCAGTTATTTATAATGAAACAATTAAAGTCAATATGTCTCTTGCTGATGTTGGCATTGCTACCTCTTCCGCTCATGGCCAATGAGCAGAAAGAGGATGGTGAGGCGCTGAACATTCCCGAACTTGTGCTGGAGCACTTGGCTGATGCTTATGAGTGGCATATCACCACCATTGGAGACAAGCACATCGGTTTTGACTTGCCTATTATCATACGGAGTAGTCAGACTGGTGAGTGGTTCTTCTGCACCGCCCATACGCTGCCCGACGGCTTCTTCTTCAATGAAGAGGCTCACGGTAAGATTTATGAGCGTGTTGATGGTGCGGCTGTGCGCCCTCTGGATCTGAGCATCACACGTAACGTCCTGCAGATATGGATTGTCGTGGCCGTGCTTCTGGTGGTGTTCCTCTGTTGTGCCCGTTGGTACAAGAAACATGATAAGACCGACAAAGCTCCTGGTGGATTTGTTGGGGCTATGGAGATGCTGGTGATGATGATTAACGATGATGTCATCAAGTCATCCATTGGCGAAAAGCATTACAAGAAGTATGCTCCCTATCTCCTGACGGTCTTCTTCTTCATCTTCTTTACCAATCTGTTAGGACTGCTGCCTATCTTCCCTGGCGGCTCTAACGTGACGGGTAACATCAACATCACGTTTTTCCTGGCTGTGTGTACGTTCCTGGCTGTCAACCTGTTTGGCAACCGTGAATACTGGAAGGATATTTTCTGGCCTGATGTGCCCGTATTCCTGAAAGCACCCATTCCCATCATGCCGGCTATAGAGTTATTCGGAGTGTTCACCAAGCCCTTTGCGCTGATGATTCGTCTCTTTGCCAATATGATGGCGGGACACGCTATGATATTGGCCTTCACGTGTGTCATCTTCTTGGGTTGGACGCTGGGACCTGCTATGGGAACCGGACTGCACTTGTTTAGTGCTATCATGCTGCTCTTCATGAATACTCTTGAGTTGCTGGTGGCTTTCGTGCAGGCTTATGTGTTCACTATGCTCAGTGCCGTGTTTATCGGACTGGCACACAAGGAACATGGTCACTAAACTATCGGAAATAATAAATAAACTAAAACATTAATATTAACAATTTAAAAAATTAAAAGTTATGATTACATCACTGTTATTGGCCGCTGAAGGTCTGGCACAGCTGGGCTGCGGTATTGGAGCTGGTATTGCTGTTATTGGTGCAGGTTTGGGTATTGGTAAGATTGGTGGCAGCGCCGTTGACGCTATTGCCCGTCAGCCTGAAGCTTCCGGACAGATCTTCACCCAGATGATTCTGACATCAGCCTTCGTAGAGGGTTGTGCCCTGTTTGCTATTGCTGCTTGCGCATTCTTGATTTAATATATATCAGCACATGGATTTCACTCAATTACCATCAATTCTCACACCCGATCCAGGACTTCTTTTCTGGATGCTGTTGGCGTTTTTGGTGGTCTTTTGGGTGCTTGCTAAGTATGGTTTCCCAGCCATCATCAATATGGTGGATGAACGAAACAAATACATAGACGAAAGTCTTCGCAAGGCCCATGAGGCCCAGGAGCGCTTAGCCAATATAGAGAAGGAAGGTGAATCCATCCTGCAGGAGGCTCGCGAGAAACAGGCTCAGATTCTTAAAGAAGCTGCTCATACACGCGACGCCATTGTAGAAAAAGCTCAGGAGAAAGCTCGTGCTGAGGGTGCCCGACTGATGGAAGAGGCCAAGACTGCCATAGAGCAGGAAAAAAAGGCCGCCATTGCAGACATCCGCGCACAGGTTGCCGCACTGAGTGTTGATATTGCCGAGAAGGTTCTTCGTACGAACCTGAAAGACGACAAGTCACAGATGGATTTGATTGACCGTATGCTGGATGAAGTTTCTGCTAAATAAACAAGTATTAAAGTAACGCGTATGGATTTTGGAGTAATATCGGTCAGATATGCGAGGGCACTCCTCAAGAGTGCTATCGACCAAAAGCTTGACGATCAGGTGTATCATGAGATGCAGACCCTGGCCAAAAGCTACATCGACGTGCCCGCATTGCGCCAGACGATAGACAATCCCATGCTCTCCAAGGAGGCGAAGCAGCTTCTGCTGACCACAGCTTCAGGTCAGTTGGTCAGCCAGCTCACCCAGTCGTTCTTCGCCTTAGTGCTGAAGGAAGACCGTGAGAACATGATTCAGTTTATGGCCAACTCGTACGTCACGCTTTACCGTAAGCAGAAGAACGTCATCCGTGGTAAACTCACCACTGCTGCCCGTGTATCTGCCCAGACAGAGCAGAAAATGCGCCAAATGGTGGAGAGCAAGACTCAGGGTACTGTGGAGTTTGAGACAGAGGTTAATCCCGATATTATCGGAGGATTTATTCTCGAATATGACACGTATCGCATGGATGCCAGTGTCAAGTCAAAACTCAACAACATTCTTAATACACTAAAGAAATGACGTTATAGCGCAAGTTCGTAATAACGTAATAACGAAAAATAAAAAACAATGTCAGATAAGATTAAACCAAGCGAAGTATCCCAGGTGCTGCTCGAACAGTTGAAAGGCATTCAGAATGCCGAACAGTTCGATGAGGTAGGTACCGTGCTCACCGTCAGTGATGGTGTGGCTCGTATCTATGGACTCCGCAATGCCGAGGCTAACGAACTGCTCGAATTCGAGAATGGTACGATGGCTATCGTGATGAACTTGGAGGAAGACAACGTGGGTTGTGTGCTTCTGGGTACTACATCGGGCATCAAGGAGGGTATGGTGGTAAAGCGCACAAAGCGTATTGCTTCCATTCGTGTCAACGACAACATGCTGGGCCGTGTTATCAATCCGTTGGGACAGGCTGTTGACGGAAAGGGCGACATCGACCTCAAGGATGCTTTTGAAATGCCATTGGACCGAAAAGCACCTGGCGTGATTTATCGTCAACCAGTAAAGGAACCGTTGCAGACGGGTCTGAAGGCTATCGACTCAATGATTCCCATAGGACGCGGCCAGCGCGAGTTAATCATCGGTGACCGCCAGACTGGTAAGACCGCTATTGCTGTTGATACTATCATCAATCAGAAGAGTTTTTACGAGGCAGGTAAACCTGTATATTGTATCTATGTAGCCATTGGTCAGAAGGCCAGTACAGTAGCTACGCTCGTTCAGACTCTGAAGGAGCACGGCGCTATGCCGTACACCATTGTGGTGGCCGCTACTGCTGCTGATCCAGCTGCCATGCAGTACTATGCTCCGTTTGCAGGTGCTGCAATCGGTGAGTATTTCCGCGATCGTGGACTGCCCGCTCTTGTTGTTTACGACGACCTGTCGAAGCAGGCTGTAGCCTATCGTGAGGTGTCGCTGATTCTGCGTCGTCCTTCTGGACGTGAGGCTTATCCTGGTGATGTGTTCTATCTGCACTCTCGTCTATTGGAGCGTGCTGCCAAGATGAACGAGCAACAGGAGGTTGCCGAGCAGATGAACGACCTGCCCGAATGTATGAAAGGTCATGTGAAGGGTGGAGGCTCATTGACTGCTTTGCCTATCATCGAGACGCAGGCCGGTGACGTGTCAGCTTACATCCCCACCAATGTGATTTCTATCACAGATGGACAGATTTTCTTGGAGTCCGATCTTTTCAATCGTGGCTTCCGTCCTGCCATCAACGTAGGTATCTCGGTGTCTCGTGTGGGTGGCTCGGCACAAATTAAGTCCATGAAGAAAGTGGCTGGTACATTGAAAATTGACCAGGCTCAGTATCGTGAGTTAGAGGCTTTCTCGAAGTTCTCGAGCGATATGGATGCTGTGACGGCTATGACACTGGACCGTGGACGTAAGAACAATCAGTTGCTGATTCAGCCTCAGTATAGTCCAATGCCCGTAGGTGAGCAGATTGCTATTCTTTACTGTGGTGTGCATGGACTGATGCGTGACGTTCCTATCGATAAAGTCCGTGAATGTCAGAACCAGTTCTTGGACAAATTACGTTCTTCGGCTCCTGAGGTAATAGAAACCTTGGCTAGCGGTAAGATTGACGACGATGTGACGAAGAAGATTGAGGCCACTATGGCCGATATAGCAGGAACCTATAAAGCTTGATAGCCTATGCCAAGCCTGAAAGAAATTAAAGGCCGCATCGCCTCGGTCAACAGCACGCGAAAGATTACTTCTGCCATGAAGATGGTGGCTTCGTCGAAGCTACATCATGCGCAGGTGGCTATTCAGAACATGCTGCCTTACGAGTCGTTGCTTGAGCATATTCTCAAGTCGTTCCTTGCTGCAGAGGCTGAAGCACAGACCGTCTTTGATCAGGAGCGTCCTGTGCATCGTGTGGCCATAGTGGTATTCAGCAGCAATTCATCGCTTTGTGGTGGGTTCAATGCGAATGTCATCAAACTTATGCAGCGCGCTTATGAGGCCTACACCCAAGAATTGGGAGAGGGTAGTGTGGAGATTTATCCCATAGGACGCAAAGTGGCTGAAAAAGCACGCAAACTGGGCTATGATGTAAAGGGAGATTATGCTGCCTTGATAGATCATCCTAATGTGCGTGAGTGTATTGACATCGTCATGGAACTTGCTACTAAGTTTGAGAATGGTGAGGTGGATCGCGTGGAACTCATCTATCATCATTTCAAGTCTGCAGGTTCTCAGATTCTGACGAAGAAGCAATTCCTGCCCATTGACTTGGAAAGTGAATTGGAACGTGACCATGAACGTGATCTCACTAGTAATGTTGTTACCAAAAAAGCGCAGGACTATCTGAAAAAGAACCGTCGGAAAAAGGTTGTTAAGGAAGGTGAGGTCGCTCCCCTAAATGACAACTTCATAGTAGAGCCGGACATGAATACCGTCTTGTCACAGTTGATGCCTAAATTGGCTCATCTGATGCTCTACACGGCGCTTTTGGATAGCGTGGCTTCTGAACATGCTGCCCGTATGGTGGCTATGCAGACTGCTACCGATAATGCTGACGAATTGTTACGTCAGTTGAACCTGCAGTACAACAAGAGTCGTCAGCAGGCCATTACCAGTGAACTGCTTGATATTGTGGGAGGAAGTGTCAACAATTGACCGGTTGATGTTCCGTCTCAGACTAAAGAAAATAGGACTGTCGTTTGGCAGTCCCATTTTTTTGCAGTACCTTTGCACTCGAAAAATAGAATAATCATGAAGAAAAGATGGCATTGTAAATCTGGAGAACAACCTACGGAACTGGATAAACGTATTATGTATCTGGAGAACAAAGGTGCATTAGTGCCTACGCGTGATTTAGTTAAGACACCAGAACAGATAGAAGGTATTCGCAGGGCAGGCGTGGTGAACACAGGGGTGTTAGACGCTGTCGGGAAAGCCATACATGCCGGGATGTCGACTTTGGAAATTGACCATATCTGTCGCGAATATTGCGAACAGCATGGAGCTATACCTGCCTGTTTGAACTATGAGGGATTTCCTATGAGTGTATGTACGAGTATAAATGAGGTTGTGTGTCATGGTATTCCAAAGGCTGATGATATTTTGGAAGAAGGTGATATCATCAATGTTGATTTCACAACGATACTGGATGGTTATTATGCTGACGCCTCGCGTATGTATATTATAGGGAAGACGACTCCAGAAAAGGAACAACTTGTTAAGGTGACCAAAGAATGTCTGGAAATAGGTATGGAAGTAGCCAAGCCTTGGCATGGTGTTAACGAGATAGGACGTGCTATTGAGAAACATGCCAAAAAGTATCACTATGGCGTTGTGCGTGACTTGTGTGGTCATGGAGTAGGACTGAAGTTCCATGAGGAGCCGGAAGTATGTCATTTCTCTCAGCGTGGTGATGGGATGCTGTTAGTTCCGGGAATGGTGTTTACCATTGAGCCAATGATTAATATGGGTACTTGGAAAGTCTTTGTCGACGCAGACGATCCTTATGGTTGGGAAGTAATCTCGGAAGATGAATTGCCGTCAGCCCAATGGGAACACACTCTATTAATGACTGAGACAGGTGTGGAAATTTTATCGTATTAATGGATAAGGATATATATATATTAGGTATAGAGTCCAGTTGTGACGACACCTCTGCAGCAGTATTAAAGAACGGTGTACTATTGTCGAATGTCACAGCTTCACAGGCTGTACATGAATCCTATGGAGGGGTTGTACCGGAACTTGCTTCGAGAGCGCATCAGCAGAATGTTGTGCCTGTGGTACATGAAGCTATAAAAAGAGCAGGTATCACCAAAGAACAACTGTCCGCAGTGGCTTTCACCCGAGGACCTGGTCTGATGGGTTCTTTGTTGGTTGGTGTTAATTTTGCAAAAGGATTCGCCCGTTCACTGGGAATTCCTTTGATAGATGTCAACCATTTACAAGGTCATGTGATGGCACATTTTATCAAAGAATCAGAAGATGCCCATTCGCAACCTCCATTGCCTTTCCTCTGTCTATTGGTATCGGGAGGAAATTCGCAAATTGTATTAGTTAAGGCTTATAATGATATGGAAGTGTTGGGGCAGACCATTGACGATGCTGCCGGTGAAGCCATCGATAAATGCTCGAAGGTTATGGGATTGGGTTATCCCGGGGGGCCTATTATTGACAAATTAGCTCGTCAGGGGAACCCGAAAGCTTATCAGTTCTCGGAACCCCATATTCCAGGATTGGATTACAGCTTTTCTGGATTAAAGACCTCATTCCTCTACAACCTTCGTAAATGGGTAGAGGAAGATCCCGATTTCATAGAACATCACAAAGAAGATATAGCCGCATCTTTGGAATGGACCATTGTAGATATCTTGATGAAGAAATTGAAGTTGGCTGTAAAACAGACTGGGATTAAGCATGTGGCTGTCGCTGGTGGCGTAAGTGCTAATAATGGACTGCGCAATGCTTTCCATGACTATGCCAAACGTTTTGGATGGACGGTTTATATCCCTAAATTCAGTTATACAACGGATAATGCTGCGATGATAGGTATTGTAGGTTACTATAAATTCCAAGATGGTGTGACGTGTTCAATTAATACGCCCGCTTTTTCAAAAGTGACATTTAAATCATAAAGATATGGATTTCGAGAGCAAAATTATTAGTAGGGAAATTAGTCAACTGCTGTGGGAAATGGAAAAAACTGTAAGTACAGCAGAAAGTTGTACAGGTGGACGCATTGCTGAGGCCATCATCTCTGTTCCTGGAGCCTCTAAATATTTCAAAGGTGGCATCATTTCTTATGTTGATGAGATTAAAATTTCTCTATTGGGAGTTGATGCCACGGTGTTGGAAGAGAAATCTGCTGTCTGCGAGGAAGTGGCTAACCAGATGGTTGTAGGTGCATGTAAGGCGTTGAATACTGATTACGCCATTGCAGCTACGGGATATGCTGGTCCTGGTGGCGGATCTAAGGATATTCCTGTTGGCACAATTTGGTTGGCATGTGGTACAATGGAAAGACAAGTTTCCATAATGGTGCAGGAGGATCATGGTCGAGACATAAACTTGGCTATTGCCACCAATAAAGCTATGCAAATGTTCCTTGATTTTTTGAAATCTGATGCTGATAGCATGAAAGAAACGGTTTGATATGGTTAAAAAAACTTAATTACTTATTATTTGTTATTTCAAGTAATAGATTTCTCGTTAAAAATGACTACCTTTGCACCCTGTTTGGAATAAGTTATAATTAAGGAACAAATAAAAAGTAGATAGAAATGTCGAAAGTTTGTCAAATTACAGGAAAGAAGGCACAAATTGGTAATAACGTGTCTCACTCAAAGCACCGCACAAAGCGCAGCTTTGACGTAAACCTGTTCAGCAAGAAGTTCTATTATGTTGAGGAGGCTTGCTGGATTCAGTTGAAGATCAGTGCTGCTGGTCTGCGTATGATTAATAAAGTTGGTCTGGATGCTGCCCTGAAGCAGGCTGTTGCCAAGGGTTATGTTGACTGGAAGGACATTAAAGTAATAGGAGATTAACAACTATGGCAGGAAAGAAAGCAAAGGGTAACCGCGTTCAGGTCATTTTGGAGTGCACGGAGATGAAAGAGAGTGGACTTCCTGGAACAAGTCGTTACATTACGACAAAGAATCGTAAGAACACTCCTGAGAGAATGGAATTGAAGAAGTATAACCCCATCCTGAAGCGCATGACTGTGCACAAGGAGATTAAATAATCTGTTTTAAGCATGGCAAAGAAAACCGTCGCTACCCTCCACGAAGGCTCAAAGGATGGTCGCGCTTACACAAAGGTTATCAAGATGGTAAAGAGCCCCAAGACTGG
>CACXTX010000052.1 GCA_902770635.1 uncultured Prevotellaceae bacterium
ACTGCTAACTGTGCATGGACCATGAATGTGATTCCCGATCTCAATAATCCCTGGCCTTCACTGACCGTACAGCCACAGCGTGGTACGGGCAATGGAACGTTGGTGATTCTGTCAGACCAGAATACCTCGATATTCGATCGTTTGGATACTATCATGCTGACTTCCGATGGTGGACTCCATCAGAAGATAGCCCTCCGTCAGAAGAGTGGCGACCCCACGATCAATATCTCTTCCAAGACTATCTCTTTCCCTGCCAATCCTGCAGGTGCACACTTGATGTCTATTAACAGTAACGCAGGATGGAACATCCAGACCCCTGCCGGCATCAACTGGCTCCACTTGGATAAGAAAACAGGTGCTACGGGTGCTACGACCATCAACGTAACAGCCGACCGTGTTACCTCTGATGCTGCACGTTCTACCACTTTCACTATCCTCTATGGCTCCAGCAGTGCCGAGGTTCAGGTCATTCAGGAGGGAATGAACAGTGACGATATTTATCTGTCTGTTCCCATTGACCAGACTGGCTTCGATGCCCATGGTGGCGAACAGATGATTCGTGTGGAAAGCAATGCTGAGTGGAATGCCTACATTCCTTCTTCCGTCGATTGGCTGCATTTTGAACCAGTGTATGACTATGATCAGCACGAGCATGAGAACTACGGTGGCTCAACTGGTGTCGGCAATGGCGAGATTCGCATCTTCTGCGATCAGAACAATAGTACAATAGATCGTCTGACAGCGGTTGTATTCATCTCCGGTACCAAGAATCCCAAGCAGTGCATCGTTTTGGTTGAGCAGTCTGGCGTAGGCACTCCAGAGCCTCAGACCACTGTGAGCGACTTGACCTCGATGTATGTTGGCAATACGAATGCAGAATTCCGCTATAGCTTCATTTCTGACGAAGAGGTGATTGACTACGGACTGGTTTACAGCACGACGAACCGTACACCAACCCGCCAGGATAGTGAGGTTGTGACCGTTGGTCGTGGAGGTTACACGAAGAACGTGTTGGCAACACTTGATCGTCTGGAGCCTAACACCACCTATTATGTTCGTGCTTATGTGCTGTCCAAGACGGGACAGGACAACTTCGTCTATAGTCCTAATGTGGTAACCATTACCACTTCGTCGTCAGCTACAGAGCCGGGTGAGAGCGATAATCCCGATCCACGTCTGGCTCCCAGAAAATAATTAAGAAAAAGGACCCTTTAACTATGATATTATGAAAAAGAGTCTATTAACTATACTTTGCACCCTGTTGTCCATGATGTCATGGGCACAGGGCACGACAGCTGGTGACGGATCGACAGGACCCTTTGACGTTAAGGTAACGGTATATGGAAATGGTGAGGTAAGCGTGGGTAATTTGCCCGATGTTATTGTTGACGGCAAGTCAGCTGTGGCAAGTGTTGACGCAGGTGGCTCGTTGGAAATGTTCTTCTTCCCGGGCGAAGGCTATCAGCTTGACTCTTTAATGGTTGATGGTATTAACGTAACGGCAGATGTCGTTCCTGCTACAGAGCAGTCAGCTGCATCTTACACACTGAACAATATCAATGCTGTACACAACGTCATAACATACTTTGGTGAGAAGGCTTCATACAACGAGGCTTATGCTGTGTTGGTAAGTGAAGATGGTGGAAACATTATGTATGCAACGCTTTATTATGATGGTAATAAGGCTAGTCATACTGAGGGATTTGCTGTCGTTGGTCTTGACGAGATGTTGCAACCAGCACGGCCTATTGGTTCGCATTCTGTAATTCTTTGACAGCGATTAATGGCCTGCAATATCTGAATACAGAGTTTGTAACCAACATGGAATATATGTTCCACATGTGTCCTGCGTTGACCTCAATAGATCTCAGCCATTTCCGCGCCAAGAGCCTTACCAACATGAACGCTATGTTTGGTGGATGCTCATCGCTGACTTCGCTTGACCTGAGTGGCTTCTTCACCTTTACCGTAACCAATATGAACTATCTGTTCTCTGGTTGCACCAATCTGAAGACCATTTATGTTAACAAATATGACTGGAGCACAGAGTCTGTTACTGCTGGCGATGGTGTCTTTGAAAACTGTACATCGCTCGTTGGTGGTGCTGGCACAACCTTTAACGACAGTCATATCGACTATACCTATGCTCGTATTGATGGAGGTCCAAACAGTACAACACCGGGTTACTTCACGGATATAGATGCATCTGCAAGTGTCGTAGCACCTGAGTTCCGCTTCGAAGGCGACAACCTTGCAATGACAACTGAGACTCAGAATGCCAGCATATTCTATAAGGTGGCCGAACTGCCTTCTATGGCTGAGGCTGTAGTAGATAGTGTAAGAAATAGCTTGGTTGTAACGCCTGACGGACAGCAGTCTACTTATTATGAGCACCCCTTCGAGTTGAAGATGGCTGCTGTGGTGAAGGCCATTGCTGTTGCCGATAATGCAACTGGAACAATCGTTTCAGACACCACTACGATGGTCTATGACTACGAGGCATGGATGAACCTAAAGGCTGCCGTGACAAGTGGTGTTGACCTTTATGACCGAGCCAAGGGCAATCCCAATGTGGATGCGCAGCTGTTGGAGGATTTGCAGTGGGCCCTGAACGAGGGTGACATGATATACAACCAGCGTGCTCAGATGGATAGCTTCGAGGCTAAACACTTCACGCAACGCATCAATGAGCTTTGTGCCCAGATTGAAGCACAGATGGCTGCAGAGGATGAACCTTACGCTGTGTTGAGTACAGACGGCTTGACAGTTACTTTCTATTACGATACTCAGAAGAATGCGCGTGGAGGTATAGATATTAACAATTCTTATCTTCAGGAGGATATGCCCTCTCCGTATGGCACAGCTACAACGGCTGTTTTTGATGCATCGTTTGCTAATTATAGGCCTGTAAGCACAGCTCATTGGTTCCAGCATTGTCGCTCTTTGACTTCCATTACTAACATTGAGTATCTAAATACCGTTAATGTGACGGAAATGACAGCGATGTTCCATAAGTGTTCTAGTTTGTCGAGTCTTAACTTGAGCAATTTTAATACCTCTAATGTGACGGACATGACGGCTATGTTCGGAGACTGTTCTAGTTTAACCAATATAGACTTGAGCAACTTCAATACCACCAATGTGACGGGCATGAATGGTATGTTTGCAGGCTGTTCTGGTTTAACCAATATTGACTTGAGCAACTTCAATACTACCAATGTAATGGACATGAGTTTGATGTTCCATAGCTGTTCAGGTTTGACTGGTCTTGACTTGAGCAACTTCAATACCGCTAAGGTGACGAATATGGTAAGTATGTTCAGATACTGTTCTGAATTAAAGACTATCTATATAGGAAATGAATGGTCAACTAATGCAGTAGAATTTGGTAGTGAAATGTTTGATGGTTGCACCAACCTTATAGGCGGTGCTGGTACAGTCTATGACGCAAATCATACAGACCATACCTACGCCCACATTGATGGTGGCGAGAACAATCCTGGTTACTTTACTGATAAGAATCCTGTTGAAGCCTCTTACTATGACCATGTGCTCTACGTGGGTGGTTCTGTTACACTGGCAGAGGCTATGCAGAAGTTCGGCACCAACAAAGTGGTTGAAACAATAGCCGCTATCGTTTGGAACAGTAGTCAGGCAATCTCGACATCGGAACTGCAGGTAATCACTAATCCTAACCTGCTCATCTATGTGCAGGATGCATCGCTGGCCCCTGCCAACAGGGATAACGTTGTTATCAACGGCTTTGCCAAGAACGTGGTACTATCTGATGTGACATCAGGCAATAATAACTTCTATTGTCCTGAGGAATTCACAGCTGAGGCTATCAGCTACACCCGTAACTTCCAGCAACAGACGGAGATAGGTATCAGTAGAGGATGGGAGTCTATCGCCCTGCCGTTTGACGTACAGACCATCATGCATGAGAAGAATGGCGTCCTTTCTCCCTTCGGTAGCAGTAAGGGTGGTAAGCCTTTCTGGCTGCGTCAGATGTCAGACAATGGACTGGTTCAGGCTATTGAAATACATGCCAACCGTCCGTACCTCATCTCGATGCCTAACAGCACTGACTATCCGGCAGAATTCAACCAGCCAGGCCGAGTCACCTTCTCGTCGCTCAACGTGAGGGTTCCTGTCACAGAGGAAGAGGCTGTAGCAATGGCTGATAGCACTATAGTCCTGATTCCAACATTCCAGCGTATGGAACAGTCCGACTGGATTTATGCTCTGAATGTGGGTGAGACACGTGCCCAGTATCCTGAGGGTAGTGTCTTTGAACAAGGGTTGCGTGCCGTCCGCCCGTTCGAGGCCTTTACGGTTCACAACAATAATCAAAGTAACCCGGCTCCTCGCTATATCGCTATCAACGAGATTGGCAATGGAACTTTGGGAATTGACGCTTCGCTAGTGAATAGAGAAGAAGTGAACAGTGAAGAGTGGTACTCTCTCGATGGTCGCAAGCTGCAAGGGAAACCTGCTCAGAAGGGCATCTGTATACAAAATGGCAAAAAGGTTATTATAAAATAAGGAATGGAGATTAGAAAGAATCTGAAACAACTAATAGCAAGAGGGGTGGCTATGGGCGCACTCCTCCTGCTGGCTCTGACTGCTTCTGCACAGAGTTGGGAAGAGGTCAGAGAAGATGATGACTACATCTATGGTGAAGGCTGGGGCTCCACTGTAACGGAAGCTGACAAACAGGCTCTGGCAAACCTTATCAGTAAGATTGCTTCCAACGTTACTGGTGAGTCGCACAGCTCGTTGAAGACGCAGAACAGCAATGGGCAGTTGAATGAGGAGTCGCAATTCTCGCAGACAGTAAGTACCTATTCGCAGGCTACACTGACCAACACCCAACAGAAGGTGCTGAAGAACGAACCCGATGCCTATGTGGTGCGCTGGATCAAGAAGTCGGAGATTGAGAAGATTTTTGAGTCTCGCAAGCGTAAGGCACTTGACCTGATTGAGACAGCTGTTCGTGCAGAAAAGAAGGGTAAGGTGGACGATGTGTTACGCAACTATTATTGGGCGCTGACGCTTTTGAAGTCGCTGCAATACCCGAACGAGGTAACCTATACCGACGAGGATGGTAAGGAGCACGTATGCACCAACTGGTGTAAGGAAAAAATTGACGATACCTTCTATGAGTTGAAGACGATCTATGATAGTCGCGAGGGCAACGATATCCGTCTGGCCATCACTTATAAGGGCAAGCCTGTGAATAGTGTTGACTATAAGTTCTGGGACGGTCAGACGTGGAGTGCCATCTACAGTGCCAAGGATGGCTGGGGCGTCTTGGAACTAGCTCCTGGCTTCGATGGTGCTCAGGTGCAGATGAAGTATGAGTACGAATATGCCGGTGAGGCTAAGATTGACCATGAGGTTGAGATGGTGCTTAATGCGGTGAAGGGTACTCCCATGCCTAAAGCTTACACCAATGTTATGCTGAAGAGCAATGAGAAGAAGAAGGAGCGCGAGGCTCGTATGGAGATGATGCAGAGCCAGTCGTTCACCACCAATGAGGCGGCGATAGCTCCTCCCAAGCCTGTCGAGAAGAAAATTGATGCTTATAAGGATGCTGTCGAGAAGATGGTGGCTGCCATAAAGCAGAAAAACTACGACTCCGCTCGCGACCTTTTTTCCAATGTTGGCTGGAGCATGTTTACCAAACTGATGAAATATGGTAAGGCTAAGGTGCTCGATTCAGACAATATCCGTTTCCTGGAGTCAGAAGATGGTATTGTTGAGCGTGGACTGCGTATGTCTTTCTCGTTCAATTCTGGTGGTCGTGCCACGTTTGTCGAGGATATTGTGCTGACATTTAATAAGGAACAGAAGATTGTCAATATCGCCTTCGGTCTTGGAAAGACCGCTGAGGACGACATCTTGAACAAAGGCGTATGGGACGAGAAATCACGTCTGGCTATCATGAACTTCCTCGAGAATTACAAGACGGCATACGCCCTGAAGCGCCTTGACTATATCCGCTCCATTTTTGACGACGATGCCGTTATCATCACGGGTTCGGTGGTTAGTAAGGCCAACAGCATAACAAATATGGAGAACCAATCGTCTATCAGTGCAGAGGGTAATCAGATTATAAAGATGAACCGACAAACGAAGGATGAATATCTGGCCTCCCTGAAACGTTGTTTCGAACGCAACGAGTTTGTGAACATCCGCTTCTCCGACAATGATGTCAAGAAGATGGGGGCCGGTGGTGAGTCGTATGGTATTCAGATTCAACAGGACTATTATTCGTCAACCTATGGCGATAAAGGCTATCTGATGTTGTTGGTTGATATAAATGAACCAAAGAAACCGCTCATTAAACTGAGAACATGGCAACCAGAGAAAGATCCAAATTTCGGACTTTATGAACCAGGAGATTTTTAAGTGGAAAGTGAATAATATGAACTAATTAAAATGATAAAACTATGAAGGTAATGAAATTTTTAGCAGTGTTGGTTATGCTCTCATTATCAATGAGTGCAATGGGTCAGAATGCGATGCAGGCTAAGTTGAAGGAAACCAAGGCCGCCTTGAAGGAAAAAGCATCAAAGGAAGCCAGAGATGAGGCTAAGCGCATGAAGAAAGAAGGTTGGACTGTTTCACCTGGAGGATTGCCTTTGGAAAAACAGATTGACCGTTATTATGCGTTTGTTGAGCAGACTGACGACGAATTGAACCAGCTCTATTTTTCTGGCGAGGGTCGTGCTACGGCAGAGAACTTTGCAGCAGCCCAGATGCAGGCAACAGAACTGGCTCGTCTGAATCTGGCCAGTTCGATTAGCTCTGAGGCAACGGGAATTATAGACAATATGGTGGCTAACAAGATGCTGGCAGACGATCAGGCAGCTTCGATTACCACATATATTTCTGAAAATAAGACCATATTCTCTCAAAAGTTAGGGCGTGTACAGACTCCGTTGGTAGCTACTCGACAGCTGAAAAACAAGATGAAGGAGGTTATAGTCCGTATGGTTGCCAAAGCTTCTTCTATTCAAGATATTGCTAAAGATGCCATCCGTTCTCAATTGGAAGCTGAGGGCAAGGAGTTGAGCGATGAGTTAAAGGCTTTTTTTGGTAAGGATTGATGGATAAACTCTGGAGATACTTTGCTGTAACGGTTCTCGCATTTGCCATTGTGGGAATTTACGTGTTGGCGGCTTTCAATCTGAAAGTCTTCAACCCTGTGGCTGAGATTCTAGAGGACTACTCGTTTACCGATTTCTATTACAAGTTGCTCGACACTGACGAACTGGAGACCAGCCGTATCGTTACCATTGTGGACATGACGGAATTGAGGAAACGTCGTGACTTTGCCCAGTTGTTCATGGAGGTGGATGCACTCCATCCCAAGGCTGTGGGTGTCGATGTCGTTTTCGAAGGATACAAGGAAGAAGACCTTGAGGGCGATACGCTGTTGGCAAATACCGTTAAGCATCTGCATAACTTTGTGTTCTCCTACAAGATTATCGATGCTGAGAGCATGGAGGGTGAGACGGTACATTCGTTCTACATGCCTAGCGACAGTGTTTCCGAGGGCTTTACCAACATGCCCCGCCAGTTATATGGTGGCATGAAGCGTAGCGTCAGTGTCGGACGAGAGGTGGGAGGAAAGGTGGTTCCCTCATTTATCAAGAAAGTAGTTGACCTCTATGCTGAGCAGGAGGTAGTGCCCCTATCTGAGAAGGACATCAACATCAACTTCTCACCAAAGCATTACAATGTGGTGCCATACGACTCCATTTTGGAGCATCGTGACCTGATTGAAGACCATCTGGTGCTTATTGGCGCTATGACTGAGGAAGGCGATATGCACTACACACCACAGGGAAAGATTGCTGGTGTGGAGCTGTTGGCATACGCCGCAGAGACGATGCTCCGTCAGACAGAGATTAAGCATGCTTCGACAGGTGTTACATTTGTAGTCTCATTCTTCATCGTGTTCTTGTCGGTTATCCTGTTGTCTTATTACAAGACCTTCACTACCAAGAAGAAGACACTGTTCCGAGTTATCTTCGGAGCCTCACTGATACGAGGTCTGCTGATAGCCGCATGGTTGTCGTTGATCGTATGGATAACGTTTATACTCTTCTGCCGTTACAACTATAGCATCAGCCTGGCGCTTGCCATGTCGGCTATTGCACTTATTTACATGGCAGAGAATCTGTATGATGTTATTAAGACCTTAAGTGTATTTAATAAGGAGAAGAAAAATGAATCATAAGAAATTATTACATGCTGGCAATGGCCAAAGGTGAGGCCGCCAAGTATGTGGTTTCCAAGGTGAGTGGCCGTGTTGAGGTGATTGATGCCAAGGGAAAGCGCCAAGTGGAAAAGGGCGATGTCCTAACAGGCGATGTTACGCTGATTGTGTCTTTCACAGGCTTTGTTACGCTGTTGGCTGAAGATGGCGACAAACAGTATGTTATTAATTCCCCAGGTAAGGCCAAGTTGGCATCTTTCCTGGCTGATAAGCGTAACACTGTGTTGACGCTGACCAAAGACTATGTCAAGTCTGTTGTGGCCCAACTCCGTAAAGATAAGGCTGTAAAAGCCCGTCGTCATAGTGACCCTGCCACCGTTACGCGAGAGATTGTAGTCAAGGACTCTACATTATTGGAGGTGGAGGTTGATTCCGTACCTTGTGAAAAAGAACATTAAAAACATCAGAACTATGAAAAAGTTGATAGTCATTTTCCAATTGCTGATGCTTGTGATGGTGCTTCCTGTACAGGCTCAGAATCAAAAGAAAGATTTCCGTAAGGACTTTGAAGCTTTCAAGAAAAAGGCGAAACAAGAGTATGCTGACTTTCGTAAACAAGCTTTTGCAGAGTACACCAAGTTCGTACGCGAGGCTTGGGAGGAGTTTGGTGCCGAGCCTCCCGTCCAGATTCCAGAGGAAGAGAAAGTGGAACCTATGGTAGCTCCTGGCTTTGAAGAGGAAACAGCAGGATTCTTCAGCAAGCTCTTTGGTGGTGGCAAGAAGGATAAGAAGGAGAAAGAGAAGAAGGAGAAGAAGGAGAAGAAAGAGATGGCCAAGCGTGAGAAAACCAACGACCAGTTTGCAGTCTCAACGGTTATTGATGCTCCTGCTCCTGCTCCCAAACAGCCACAGCCAATATCGAAAGTTACACAGACCAGTGATCCGAATCCATACATGTCTTTCGATGTATTTGGCACTCAGTGTCGTGTCCGCATGGGTGATAACTGCCGTTTCCACTTGTCTGGTTTAAGTGGTGATGAGATTGCAGACAAGTTGATCGAGTTCCAGAAGCCTCAGTTTGACAATATGCTCTACGACTGCCTTGAAGAGCGCAAGGCTCATAATTTCTCAGACTGGGCTTATTATCAGATGCTGCTTGCACTGACTAACAAGTTCTATGGTAATCATACCAACGAAGCAACGCTGGCTTTAGGATTTCTCTATTCGCAGTCGGGCTATAAGATGCGCTATGCACATGACGGCAAAACGCTCTATATGATTGTAGCCAGTCAGTATAACATGTTCGGTAAATCGTACTACTATGTGGATGGCGAGTGGTATTATTTGCTCGATAATGTCAAGGATGCAGAGAAACTTAACATTTGTAGGGCTAAGTTCCCTAAGGAGAGCCCGCTCTCTCTGCAGATGTCTGCTCGTCAGAACTTTGCCAACAATCCAACGAATGAGCGTACTATAACGTCTGTACGTAATCCGGATTTCAGCTTTACCATTAAGTCGAACAAGAATAGTATCGATTTCTATAATACCTATCCTTGTTCTTATACCGGCGATAATTTCATGACACGTTGGGCTAACTATGCCAACACACCTTTGGAGAAATGGTTGACCGATCAAATCTATCCAGGTATGCGTGAGAAACTAAAGGGACTGACACCCTTAGAGGCTGTGCAACAGTTGGATTGGTGGGTACAGGGGAAGATAGACCTTAAGCGTGAGAACCCTAACCAGGGCTGTTTCCTTTATGCCTATGACGAGTCGGTATGGGGTTATGACCGTAACTTCTTCGGTGAGGAGAGTATCTTCTATCCCTATAATGACTGTGAGGACAAATCTATTCTCCTGTCACATCTAGTTCGCGACCTTGTAGGCCTTGATGTCGTTCTGGTTTACTATCCGGGTCATCTGGCTATGGCTGTTAATTTCCCCAATAACGTGGAAGGTGACTATATCTTAGTCAACGGACGGAAGTTTACCATCTGCGATCCCACTTACGTCGGTTCTTACGTTGGTGAGACCATGTCTACCGTTAAGGGGTTAGCCACGAAGGTCATCCTGTTGAAGCGAATCAATTAAGTTATATGACAATAAGGGAACATATATGGGATCTGTTAGCGACAAGGAATGATAACCTGTATTCTCGTATTTATGATTGGGTTATGCTTTTCGCTATAGTGATAGGTATCTTACCTTTGATATTTAGGGAATACCATATGATTTTTTGGTACTTCGACCTAATCTCAGGGGTATGCTTCTTGCTCGATTATCTGTTAAGATGGATGACGGCAGATTTGTCGTCTAAGCACCATCGCCATCGTATCGTGGCATTTCTGACCTATCCTTTCAGACCTATGGCCATTATTGATTTGCTGTCAATCCTACCAACCTTCAATTTGATCAGTAATACCTTCAAAATTGCTCGTGTGTCGCGCTTACTGAGACTCCTTCGAGTAATAAAAGTGGTGCGATACTACGAGCCATTACTTATCATACTTTCCGTTATCCAACGTCAGGGAAGAATTTTATGGACAGTATTCTCATTGGCTATTTTCTATATCTTTATTACCGCCCTTATCATGTTCAATGCTGAAGAAGAGATAAACCCAGAAACTGGGCGTTATCTCTTTGATTCATTCTTCGATGCCTTCTATTGGGCAGCCTGCACACTTACAACTGTAGGATATGGAGACTTGTACCCTGTGTCACATGTAGGACGTGTCATCAGCATCATCTCCTCTATGGTGGGTATTGCCATTATAGCCTTGCCTTCTGGTATCGTGACAGCAGGCTATATAGACGAATTACGAAATCGCAGAAAAGCTAAAGAAGCTCTCAAAGAAAAGTCTGATAATCCATAAATTAAGCGTCGGCAAATATCTTGCCGTCCTCCAAAGTAATCTGTAACTTGGTGTACTCGCTATGGAAGTCGTTTTGCAGACGATCCAGATAGCGGGCACTTTCCCGCTTGCACATCGGCAGGTCGTGCAGCAGGTAGTTGCCACAGGCTTCAGGCTTTGTGGCAGGTACTTCCGTCTGCGTCAGAATCCATTGCAGACACCTGATGGTCAGCTGTCGCATATCCTCCACGCTATAGGCTCCGGTCATAATGATATACATGCCGGTGAGACAACCCATAGGTCCGACATATACCACATCATCCTTGGCTTCTGAGTTGCGGAACCAGGTAGCCATCAGGTGCTCCAGGCTGTGCATGGCGGCTGGAGCCACAGCGGGCTCTTTGTTCGGCTCGGTGATACGCAGGTCGAAGGTGGTGAAACCTTTATCCTCACGGGATACATAGATGCCTGGCTTCAGGCGGGTGTGATCGATGGTGAAACTTTGTATAACTTCCATAATGAAAGGAAAAGTTAGAGGGACTCGACGAAGGTCTTGGTGACTTGGAAGGAGTGTTCCGCTACATGGTCCCAGAAATCATGGTACTGCGAGGCATCGGTATCGCGAAGGGGAATGTCGCTGATGATGCGGAACGAGATGAAAGGAACCTTGTTGAGATAACAGGTCTGGGCAATGGCGCACGACTCCATATCGACAGCCTTGGCATCAGGGAACTTCTCAATGATACTGCGCATCTTCTCCTTTGTATCGACGAACCAGTCGCCAGTAACCACCAGGCCTGGATGTACCTTTACACCGCAATCCAGTACCTTGGCTTTCTCCAGCAGCCGGGCGTCAGCCTGATAGCGGGCAGGTAGTCCTTGTACTTGTCCGTAAACGGTCACATTGTCAATGGCGGTGCCACAATAGACATCGTGGTAAGTGAGCTCGCTACTGGCAATGACATCCTGGATGTTGATGTCGTCACCGTTGCCTCCAGCACAACCACTGCTGATGATGATGTCCGGGTGGAACTCGTTAATCAGCTGCTGGGCACCAAGAGCAGCGTTCACCTTGCCGATACCACATTTGCGGACAATCACATTGCCGTCAGTGAAGAGCTGTTGCAACTGCCCCAACTCCTTGTCCATTGCTACAATAATTCCTATTTTCATGTCGATATCATTGTTTATCGACTGCAAAGATACAAATATTTTTTCACTTTTCCCTTTATTTTTCACTTTTCCTTTTTTCATTCTTCACTTATTTTTGTATCTTTGCACGCAAATAATATAAATGAAGGTATGAAAAGTTTGAAGCAATGGCTGCCAGAGGTGTTGGTAGTAATCTTGTTTATTGGAATATCGTTTGCTTATTTCTTCCCTGCCGACATTGAGGGGCGCATCCTCTATCGTCACGATTCGTCGGCCAACAGGGGGGCTGGTCAGGAAGCCAGTGAGTATTTTCAGCGAACGGGTGAGGTGTCGCGATGGACGAATGCCTTGTTTGGTGGTATGCCCACCTACCAGATGGCTCCGTCGTATAAGAGTATGAACCTGCTTTCGCAGGGGGTCAACGCCTATCATCTGTGGCTGCCAGAGAATGTTTGGTATGTGTTTGCCTATCTGTTAGGCTTCTATATCCTGTTGCGTGCCTTCGACTTCCGTTGGTATTTGGCCGTGTTGGGTTCTGTGATATGGGCGTTCAGCAGTTATTTCTTCATTATCATTGCTGCAGGACATATCTGGAAGGTGATGGCCTTGGCCTATCTGCCTCCGATGATAGCGGGTATCGTGCTGGCCTACAGGGGGAAATACCTGTGGGGCCTTGTCGTCACAGCCATCTTCGCCGCCTTTGAAATATATTCCAACCACGTGCAGATGACCTATTACTATCTGTTCGTCGTGGCTGCGATGGTCATTGCCTATTTCATCGAGGGTATCAAGCGGAAAGACTATAAGCACCTGGTGAAGGCCACTTCCGTGTGCCTTGTCGCTGCGGTCATTGCCGTCTGTCTGAATATCTCGAACCTGTATCATACCTGGCAGTATAGCAAGGAGTCGATGCGTGGCGCCAGTGAACTGGTGAAGAAGAATGCAGAAAACCAGACCAGTAGCGGCCTGGACCGTGACTATATCACGCAATGGAGCTATGGCATTGACGAGACCTGGACATTGTTGGTGCCGAACACCAAGGGTGGTGCCAGTGTTCCCCTATCGGAGAGCAAGACTGCCATGCAGCATGCCGACAGCTATTATATGGGTATTTACCAGCAGCTGGGACAGTATTGGGGCAACCAGCCCATGACGGCAGGCCCTGTCTATGTGGGAGCCTTCGTGCTGATGCTGTTTGTGCTGGGATTGTTCATCGTGAAAGGTCCTATGAAGTGGGCCTTATTGGTGGTTACTATCCTGTCTGTCCTCCTGTCGTGGGGTCGTAATTTTATGCCGTTCACCGACTTCTTCCTGGACTGCGTGCCTATGTATGCCAAGTTCCGTACGGTGGCATCCATCCTTGTTATTGCTGAGTTCACCATCCCCCTGTTGGCGATGCTGGCCTTGAAGAAAATAGTGGAAGAACCCGAGGTGTTGAAACAGAAAGCTAAGTGGTTATTGGTGTCGTTTGCCCTGACAGGTGGTGTAGCCTTTCTTTTTGCCCTGATGCCTAAAGTGTTCTTCCCCGACTTCCTCAGCTACAATGAGATGCAGGCGCTGAGCCAGATTCCTGCTGACCAGCTGACACCTTTGGTGGAGAACTTGACAGAGATGCGTGTCGCTGTGTTTACGGCTGACTGCTGGCGCTCGTTCTATATTATTCTGGTGGGTACAGGCATCCTGTTGTCCGTCATCTATGGCAAGCTGAAGAAGGAGTATGCCGTGGGCATCCTCCTGGTGCTCTGTCTCGTGGACATGTGGACGGTGAACAAACGCTACCTGAACGACAGTATGTTCGTGTCGCAGACGGTACGCGAAGAGCCTATGCCTAAGTCCCAGGCCATTGACCATATCCTGCAAGACAAGTCGCTCGACTATCGTGTGCTCAACCTGGCTACCTCTACCTTCAACGAAAACGAGACCTCTTATTATGTGAAGAGCATTGGCGGCTATCACGCTGCCAAGTTACGCCGCTATCAGGAACTGGTGGATGCTTATATACAGGGTGAGATAGGTGGTGTAATGAATGCCATCGGTAAGGCTGGAGGTGATATGACCCAGGTAAATGGCGACAGTGTCTATCCTGTGCTGAACATGCTTAACACCAAATACTTTATCCTGCCTTTACAGGGTGGTCAGTCTGTTCCTTTGGAAAATCCCTATACCTATGGCAATGCCTGGTTGGTAGATCAGGTGAAATATGTGGCTAATGCCAATGAGGAACTGGACGGCATCCGCGGATTGGATCTTCGTCGTGAGGCAGTAGCAGATCAGAAGTTCAAGGACGTTCTGGGCGATGGCGTTGTACAGGACTCAGTCAGCTTGGTACGCATCAAGGCCTATGAGCCCAACAAACTGACCTATGAGGTAGAGAGTGACAAGGGTGGTGTTGTGGTGTTCTCTGAGATATACTATCCTGGTTGGACGGCCACAGTGGATGGTGCTCCACAGGAGCTGGGGCGTGTCAACTATGTGTTGCGTGCGCTACGGGTGGAGCCGGGAAAGCATGAAGTGGTGCTGAGCTTTTTCCCCAAGAGCATTGACTATACGGAGACCATCGCCTATGTGTCCTACGTGGCACTGTTGCTGATAATCCTGCTGTTGGGATGGATGGAATGGAAGAAGAGAGGCGCTACGAGGCGCTACGCTAGTGAAGAGTGAATAGTGAAGAGTGAAGGCTGCGAAAGCAGGCTCGATGTGAAACATCAATAGTGAAGAATCTGGGATGAAGAAACTACTGTCTTTGCCACCTAATCTGGTGGGTTGCTTTCATGATGTGACGGGGCTTTCCCGCGACGAGTTCTTTTGTACCAACGACCCCGTAGGCCATAAGCTGGGGTCGGGTGGGGGAACGACTTGGTTACTTCAACAAGCCCGTGAGTGGCTGAATGGTGAACGATGCATCGTGCTCCATGCTGGTGGACAGAGCCGTCGTCTCCCGTCCTATGCTCCCAGTGGTAAGATACTGACACCTATTCCCGTGTTCCGTTGGGAGCGCGGTCAGCGTTTGTCGCAGTCGTTGCTTGACTTACAACTGCCACTCTATGAGCGTATGATGGCCCAGGCTCCCAAGCGCCTGACCACCATGATAGTCAGTGGCGACGTCTATATCCGTGCTGCTGAACGTATAGGACAGATTCCTGATGCGGATGTGGTGTGCTATGGATTATGGCTCGACGCGTCCATTGCTAAGGATCATGGTGTTTTCGTCAGCGACCGCCGTGCGCCGAATGTGCTGAAGATGATGTTACAGAAACCCACCACGGAAAAGTTGTCGGAACTGCTGAAAGATCATTTCTATCTGACGGATATAGGTATCTGGTTGCTTAGTGACAAGGCTGTCAAGCTGCTGATGAAACGCTCCGAGAACAAAATGGGTGCGGAGTTCCCCATCAAGGAATACGACCTGTATAGTGAGTTTGGCTGTACCCTGGGCACCCATCCTACCATTGACGATCCGGAACTGCACGAGCTCTCTGTAGCAATCGTCCCTCTGCAGGGTGGCGAATTCTACCATTTCGGCACTTCTGGCGAGATGATTTCTTCGACGGTGGCTATCCAGAACATTGTCAACGACCAGCGTGACATCATGCACCACGACCGTAAGCCGCATCCCAGCATCTTTACCCAGAATACCCTTTGCAAGGTGCCGTTTACGGAAGAGAACCGGAATATATGGATAGAAAACAGTTGCGTGGGACCCCATTGGACGTTGAGTCACGACCATATCGTGACGGGCGTTCCTGAGAACGACTGGACGATAACGTTAGCCCCGGGACAGTGCATAGATATTATCCCTATTGGCGACACGCAGTATTGTGTGCGTTGCTATCATATCAACGATAAGTTTGCGGGGGCAGCGCAGCAGGAAAAGCGCTTCCCCGTTCTAGATAGTCTAGATAGTCTAGAGCATCTGGAAAATCTAGAAAGCAAAGCCGTTGGTTTCCTCTCCGCAGAGGATATCTCCAATGTGGCTAACCTGCGCCGCCTCTTTGCTCAGCGCAAGGCATTTCGTAGTCGTAACTGGCCGGCACTGGCTCGCAACTGGCAGCACAGTGTGTTCTATCAGCTCGACTTGGACGATGCCGCCCGTGAGTTCAGTGAGTTGCAACTGCCTCAGCCGGCAGCATTGCCTGTTGAGGCTCCTCTGATGACGCGCATTCACGATTGTATGTTCCGTGGCGATAGTGAGGGTGCTTTCTCGCTGTTGCGTGAGGGACTGACCGCGGGCGTGCTGGCCTCCCGACAGATGCCACGTCTCTCCGTCTATCCCGACCAGATTGTGTGGGGCCGTTCCCCTGTGCGTATCGACCTGGCAGGAGGTTGGACGGATACCCCTCCTTACTGTCTGATGGAAGGCGGTTCTGTGGTGAACATAGCCATCGAGCTGAACGGACAACCTCCCTTGCAGACCTATATCAAACCCTGTAAGGAGCCTCACGTCATTCTGCGTAGCATTGACCTCGGTGCGATGGAGGTTGTAGAGACCTATGAGCAGCTGGCTGCTTATAATAAGGTGGGCTCGCCCTTCTCGATTCCCAAGGCAGCCCTTGTGCTGGCTGGTTTCCAGCCAGGATTTTCGCAGCAGACCTTTCCGTCCCTGCGTGCCCAGTTGGAAGCCTTCGGGTGTGGCATCGAACTGACGCTGCTTTCTGCCATCCCGGCAGGCAGCGGCTTGGGTACCAGCAGCATCCTGGCAGCTACCGTTCTGGGTGCCGTCAGCGACTTCTGCTCGCTGGCATGGGACAAGAACGAGATAGGTCGCCGCACCTTGGTACTGGAACAGTTGCTCACCACAGGAGGTGGCTGGCAAGACCAGTTCGGTGGTGTCTTGGGTGGCGTGAAACTGTTGGACACCCAGCGTGGCTTCGACCAGAACCCACGTGTCCGCTGGTTGCCTGATGCTGTCTTTACACAACCGGAATACGCCCAGTGTCATCTGCTCTACTATACAGGAATCACGCGTACTGCCAAGAAGATATTGGCCGAGATTGTACGCCGTATGTTTGTCAATCATCACCAGCAGTTGCTGCAGTTGCGTGAGATGAAAGCCCACTCGGTGGATATGTATGAGGCTATCCAGCGTCAGGATTTCAGGGTCATGGGAGAGCTGATCCGTAAGACGTGGGACCAGAATCAGTGTATCGACAGTGGTACCAATCCGGACAGCGTTCGCAGGATTACCGACCTGATTGACGACCTCTGCCTGGGCTATAAGTTGCCTGGGGCAGGTGGTGGCGGCTATCTCTATATGGTTGCCAAAGACCCGGAGGCAGCAGCCCGTATCCGACAGATTCTGACTACCCAGCAACCCAATGCCAATGCACGGTTTGTGGATATGACCCTTTCGAAGACCGGCTTACAAGTAAGTAGAAGTTGATGGAGTTTAGGACGATTGTTGACATACCCCGACCGGGTTTTGAGATACAGCCCTGCGAGGAGCTGCTTTTCGTAGGCTCCTGCTTTGCTGACGAGATAGGCAGCAGGTTTCGTGACAACGGATTCCCTGTGACCGTTAATCCTTATGGGGTGATGTATAATCCTGCCAGCATCCTGCATACGATAGAACGCTACGAAGGAGCTCCCCGTATTGTGTTCCTAACGCTGGGAACCAATCACGTCTATCGGTTGAAGGAGACTGGCAAGATTGTCGATAATTGCGAGAAACGTCCCCAGAGCCTCTTTCAGGAAGAGCAACTCTCCGTGGATGCGTGTGTGGCTTATCTTCAAAAGGCTGTCGAGGTACTTCGTCAGCGTCGTCCTGATGTGCACGTCATCTTGACCGTCAGCCCTATCCGCTATCGCAAGTATGGCTATCACGGTAGCCAACTCTCGAAAGCCACCCTGCTTCTTGCTGTGCAAGATATTATTTCTCACTTCTCACTTTTCACTTCTCATTTATTTTACTTCCCCTCTTACGAGATCCTGATGGACGAGTTGCGCGACTACCGCTTCTATGCCTCGGATATGCTGCATCCCTCGTCACAAGCGGTCGATTATATATGGGAACGCCTGGTAGAGACCTGCTTCTCTGCGGAGGCCAAAGTTTTCTTGCAAGAGTGGCTGCCCCTGCGCCAAGCACTTGCCCACAAGCCTTTCCATCCTGATGCCCCCGAATATCAGGCTTTCATGGATAAAACTATGTTAAAACTAAGCGAACTACGCAAAAAATACAGTACCTTTGCACTATGAATTATACCATAGAAAAAATTACGACACTCATAGGAGCCCGTCGAATCGGCACTGCCGATGCTAAGATTGGATGGCTGTTGACAGATAGCCGTTCCCTTTGTTTCCCTGAAGAGACCTTGTTTTTTGCCTTGAAGTCAGCACGTAACGATGGTCACCGCTATATCGAGGATCTATATCGTCGTGGTGTGCGCAACTTTGTGGTCGAGAGTAATTCTAAATTCTCAGTTCTCAATTCTCAATTAGAGGGAGCTAATTTCCTCGTTGTTCCTTCGCCCCTGGAAGCGTTGCAACGCCTGGCGGAGCGCCATCGTGACGAGTTCGATTGTCCTATTGTGGGCATCACGGGTTCGAATGGCAAGACGATGGTTAAAGAATGGTTGTATCAGTTGCTCTCTCCCCAAATGACGGTCACCCGTTCGCCCAAGAGCTATAACTCGCAGATAGGTGTTCCGTTGAGCATCTGGCTGCTCAACGACCAGACGCAGGTAGGACTGTTCGAGGCAGGCATCAGTGAGCCAGGCGAGATGGATGCCCTGCACGACATCATCCAGCCCACCATTGGTGTGCTTACCTCCCTGGGTGCTGCCCATCAGGAGAATTTCCGTTCGTTGGAAGAGAAGTGTATGGAGAAGCTGCAGCTCTTCAAGGGTGCTAAAGTCATTGCCTATAACTCTGACGATGATATCGTCAGCCGTTGCATCCGTCGCAGTGGCTATCAGGGCGAGAAAATAGGGTGGAGTCGTGAGAATATCTCTGCCCCGTTGTATATCGAACAGGTTACAAGTGAAACGAGTTCTACCCGTGTTTCTTATATATATAAAGGTTCGCGCGGGGAATACCAGTTGCCTTTCTACGACGAAGCCTCTCTGCAGTGCTCCTTTGCCTGTGCCGCCATCGCCCTTTATCTGGGTGTCGCTCCCGATCAGTTGGCGGAGCGCATGATGACCCTGGAACCTGTGGCTATGCGCCTGGAGGTAAAAGAGGGGCAGCGAGGATGTACGCTCATCAACGACTCTTACAACTCAGACATCAATTCGCTGGGCATCGCCCTAGACTTTATGAGTCGTCGCGTCAACGACCCATGTCGTTTTACATTGGTTCTCAGCGATATCTTCCAGAGTGGCATGCCCCCTGTGGAACTCTACCGTGAGGTCAGCAGCCTTTGTCAGAAGCGTAACATCAGTAAACTGATTGGTATTGGTCCCAATATTACTTCCCAGCGTGCCGTATTCTCCGTGGGCGAGGAGTATTTCTTTGCCACCACAGATGATTTTCTTCATAGCGATGTGCTCCGCAATCTGCACGACGAGGTGGTTCTCATCAAGGGAGCCCGTCCTTTCGGTTTCGACCGTATCACGGAGCGCCTGGAACAGAAAGTTCACGAGACCATTTTGGAGGTCAACTTGAATGCGCTGGTCGATAACCTCAACTACTACCGCTCGTTCATGAAACCCGAGACCAAGCTGGTCTGCATGGTGAAGGCCGATGCCTACGGAGCCGGTGCCGTCGAGGTCGCCAAGACGTTGCAAGACCACCGTGTGGACTATCTGGCGGTGGCGGTGGCTGACGAGGGTGTCACCCTGCGTCGCCACGGCATCACGCAGAATATCATGATTATGAATCCGGAGATGACCGCCTTCAAGACCATGTTCGACTACGACCTGGAGCCGGAGGTCTATTCGTTCCGACTGATGGACGCCCTCATCCAGGCTGCTGAGAAACAGGGCATTACGGGATGGCCTGTCCATATCAAGCTTGACACGGGTATGCACCGTCTGGGCTTTGACCCGGAGAAGGACATGGATGCGCTGATTCATCGCTTGCAGCACCAGAATGCCATTATCCCACGCTCTGTGTTCAGTCATTTCGTAGGCTCTGACAGCGTAGATTTCGACCGATTCTCCGCTGAGCAGTTCCGCAAGTTCGATACTGCCAGTGCCAAGCTCCAGGCTGCGTTCAGCCATAAGATACTGCGCCACATCTGTAACTCGGCAGGCATCGTCCACTTCCCTGAGCGCCACCTGGACATGTGTCGCCTCGGTCTGGGGCTCTATGGCTACGACCCGATGGGTGCCGACGCGCCGTTGCGCCCTGTCAGCACACTGAAGACCACCATCCTGCAACTGCGCCGTGTCCCCAAGGAAGAGACGGTGGGCTACAGTCGGAAGGGTATCTTGAAGCGTGACTCGCTGATTGCCGCCATTCCTATTGGCTATGCCGACGGACTCTCGCGCCACCTGGGACGTGGAGCAGGCTATTGCTTGGTCAACGGTCAGAAAGCCCCCTATGTGGGCAATATCTGCATGGATGTCGCCATGATTGACGTGACGGATATCCCCTGTCAAGAGGGTGACAGCGTTGAGATTTTCGGCGACCATCTGCCTGTCGATGTGCTCAGCAATGTGCTGGATACGATTCCTTATGAGGTGCTGACCGCTGTGAGCGGACGTGTGAAGAAAGTTTATTTTCAAGACTAAATTTTGGTAAATAGCAAAAATATTATTATCTTTGCAGCCATAAGTGTCCTGATGGGACGCTTTGGCAAACGAGAACTACTATCAAACAAAAACAAATCTGATGGAACAAGTCTTTAGTTACATTATCAGTTTAGGCGCATCGGTCATGATGCCCATCCTGTTTACCATTATCGGCCTGTGCATAGGCATGAAGTTCGGAAAGTCGCTCAAGTCGGGCCTCTACGTGGGTGTCGGTTTCGTGGGCCTGGGCATTGTCACCGCCCTGTTGACCAACAACTTTGGCAGTCCGTTGTCCGAGATTTCCACGCTTTATAACCTGCAGCTTGGCGTGTTTGACATGGGTTGGCCTGCTGCTGCCGCCGTGGCGTATAACACCGCCGTGGGTGCGCTCATCATCCCCATCTGTCTGGGTGTCAATTTCCTGTTGCTCATCACAGGTTGCACACGTACTGTCAATATCGACCTGTGGAACTACTGGCACTTTGCCTTTATCGGTGCCGTAGCCTATTTCGTGATGGGTGAGAGCCTGGCATGGGGCTATTTTGCTGCCATTGTGTGCTACATCATCACGCTGGTCATGGCCGACCTGACTGCCGACAAGTTCCAGGGATATTATGAAGATATGGAGGGCATCTCCATTCCACAACCTTTCTGTCAGAGCTTTACCGTGTTTGCCATTGGCATCAACTGGTTGCTCGACAAGATTCCCGGCTTCTCTAAGCTGGATATCGACGCTGAGGGTTTGAAGAAGAAGTTCGGCGTGCTGGGCGAGCCCATCGTGCTGGGTGTCATCGTAGGTGCCCTGATAGGTGCTGTGGCTCAGCTGGACATCAAGAAGGTTCTGTTCTTAGGCGTGACGATGGGTGCCGTGATGGAGCTGATACCACGTATCACGAAGCTCTTCATCGACGGTCTGAAGCCCATTGCCGAGAAGACGCAGGAGGTGGTTCAGAAGAAGTGGGCCGGCAAGAAGGTGTACATCGGCATGTCACCCGCCTTGGTCATTGGCCATCCTACCACGCTGGTGGCTTCGCTCATCCTGATTCCGCTGGCCCTGCTGATGGCTGTTGTCCTGCCGGGCAACGAGTTCCTGCCCCTGGCTTCGCTGGCCGGCATGTTCTACGTGTTCGTGATGGTATTGCCCTACACCAAGGGTAATGTGGTGAAGACCTTGATAATCGGTATTGTCACTGTAGGCATCGGCCTTTGGTTCGTGACCGATATGGCTCCTGCCTTCACGCAGGCTGCCCAGACCGTCTATGCCCAGACGCAGGACCCTGCCGCCCACATTCCCGAAGGCTTCCAGGCCGGTGCGCTCGACTTTGCCTCTTCGCTCTTCGGCTGGGTCATCTACAAGTGTGTCGATAGCCTCGCCTATGTGGGTGCCGGCATTCTCACCCTGATTACCATTGCGATGGTGGCATGGAACCGTATTCGTATTGCTAAGGAAGAAAAGAACAAATAATATATATTGAACTATGAAGAAAACTATCCTGACGATAGCTGGAGCCATGATGCTCTCGCTTTCGACTGCCAATGCCCAGGAGGCCGACCGCATTGTTGGTGCCCAGCACGTTAAGTTCCAGACGGCCTGTCATCCTGAGGACGTGAAACACTATGACACGAAGCTGCTCCGCGAGCGCTTTGTCATGGAGAAGGTGATGTCGCCCGACTCCATCCTGCTTACTTACTCACACTACGACCGTTTCATCTTCGGCGGTGCCATGCCCGTCAATACTACGCTGACCCTGCAGAACTTCTTCGAGCTGGGTCTTGATGTAGATAACACCATCAAGGAGAAGTACTTCATGTACAACCGCGAGCTGGGTGTGGTGAACTGTGGTACTGGCGAAGGTTGGGTGATTGTTGACGGCAAGGAGTACGCCCTCTCACCCAAGGAGGCCCTCTATATCGGTCGTGGCCACATTGGCAAGGGCAAGGATGTGAACAAGTCGGTGCAGTTCCGTTCTAAGGATTCCAAGAATCCTGCCAAGTTCTACCTGAACTCTGCCACCGCCCACCAGCACTATAAGACGCAGTGGATTACGCTGGACGGTCGCAAGGGTTCGTTGAAAGCCGCCGTCTGGGGACCTGTAGGCTCGCTGGAGGAGTGTAACAACCGTACCGTCTATAAGCTCATCGTCAACGACGTACTGGAGGAAGGCCCCTGCCAGTTGCAGCTCGGACTCACCCAGTTGAACCCGGGTGCTGCGTGGAACACCATGCCTCCTCACACCCACGGTCGCCGTATCGAGGCTTACTATTACTTCAACCTGCCCCAGGAGCAGACCATTGCCCACATCATGGGTCAGCCCGAGGAGAGCCGCGTGGTATGGCTGCATAACGACCAGGCCATCATGTCGCCTGAGTGGTCTATGCACGCAGCTGCCGGCACCTACTACTACACCTTCATCTGGGGTATGGCTGGTGAGAACCTGTATTACAACGACAAGGACAACATCCCCGTCATTGACATCCGATAATAACTGAAAACAAAAAGATACTAAAGAAAACTATGAGTGCAGTACAAACTACCAAGATGTCCAATTTCCGTTGGGTCATCTGTGCCTTGCTCTTCTTGGCAACCACGGTCAACTACATGGACCGCCAGGTGCTGTCGCTGACCTGGAAAGACTTTATTGCTCCCGAGTTCCACTGGGATGACAACGACTATGGTACCATCACCGGATGGTTCTCCATCTTCTATGCTATTGCAAACCTCTTCGCCGGTAAGTTCATCGACTGGATGGGCACCAAGAAGGGTTATCTTATTGCCATCTTCGTATGGTCAACGGGTGCCGTGCTACATGCCGGTTGCGGATGGGCAGCCATGAACATCGAGGGTTACGACTCTATCGAGGCACTGCGAATGGTGCAGGCCGGCTCCGATGCCGCTGTGGCCATTGCCACCATTTCCGTATGGCTCTTCCTCTCTTGCCGTATGATCCTGGCTCTGGGTGAGGCAGGCAACTTCCCTGCAGCCATCAAGGTGACTGCCGAGTACTTCCCGAAGAAGGACCGTGCCTTTGCCACCTCCATCTTCAACAGTGGAGCCTCTGTCGGTGCGCTGGCTGCTCCTGCCACCATTCCCCTGTTGGCCCGTGCGTGGGGCTGGGAGATGGCCTTTATCATCATCGGTGCCTTAGGTTATATCTGGATGGCCCTGTGGATATGGGCTTACGAGAAGCCAGCCCAGAACAAGCGCGTCAACCAGGCCGAACTCAACTACATTGAGCAGGATGCCGACATTGCCGACGTGCAGAACAAGCAGGAGGCTAAGGAGGAGAAGGCTATTCCTTTCTGGCAGTGCTTTATGTACAAGCAGACCTGGTCGTTCATCGTGGGTAAGTTCATGACCGACGGTGTGTGGTGGTTCTTCCTGTTCTGGGCTCCCGCCTATTTCTCCGACCAGTACGGCTACACGTCCGACTCGGCTATGGGTATCGCCCTCATCTTCACGCTCTACGCCATCTGTACCGTGCTCTCTATCGGTGGCGGCTACCTGCCCAAGATATTTGTCGAGAAGTACGGCATGAACCCCTATGCCGGCCGTATGCGTGCCATGTTCATCTTTGCCCTGTTCCCCGTGCTCGGTCTGTTTGCTCAGCCCTTGGGTGCGTATAGCGCCTGGTGGCCTGCCATTCTGATTGGTCTGCTGGGTGCCGGTCACCAGTCGTGGTCCGCCAACATCTTCTCTACGGTGGGCGACATGTTCCCCAAGTCAACCATCGGTACCATCACGGGTATCGGCTCTATGGCTGGCGGTGTGGGCTCGTTCCTTATCAACAAGGGTTCCGGTATGTTCTTCACCTGGGCCGACGGTCAGGGCGCTGCCTTCTCCTTCTTCGGCTTTGAGGCCAAACCGGCTGCCTACATGGTTGTCTTCTGCATCTGTGCCGTAGCCTACCTCATAGGCTGGTGCATCATGAAGGCACTTGTACCGAAGTACAAGCCTATTGTACTGGAGTAATATAACAAGGTCCGGCTTCTGATTTTCAGCGAGCCGGACTTTTTTTTGTCTTATAAGCCCGCAATCTTGATGATAGTGGGCTTTCTTTACAACCTATATATTCAAAAAACTTTCGTTGAGCCGTCTGCATGATATTGCAGACGCTCTTTTTGTACGTGTCCGAGAACTGTTTGACGAGTAGGTGTCAAACGTGGCTTGACTATATGACGCTCCAACGGGAAATAAGCGTGCTTTGCAGTCAGTGGCCACCCGGCTACCAGCCCCTGCTGATAGCGGCCAGTGTGGTGATGGGGGGCCGGCTGCGTAAGCACGTCCGCTGGCTCACGGAACTGGGCGTGGTGAAGTTAACAGGTAAGAAGGAAGAGGTTAAAGGTAAGAGGGAGCTGGTGCAGGACGATCCGCACACGGTGCTTTGCTGGACCGATGGCAGTGGTGGCTGCTATGTGGTGTACAAATACGAGCTGAACGACGGCTATGGCAAGGATCAGCAGATACGCTACTACGGCCGCGTATTCCAGTGGGGCTGCGACTACTATGAACGCTTGACGGGTGGCCAGGCCGACCGTACGCTGGTGGGTCCGACACGTACCGTCCCGCTGTGCCATGCCCCCGACGTGTATTACTGTGCCGAGGCGATGCCCTTTATGGCGACGGACATCGGGGGAAAGTCACCGGAGAAGCAGGGTGGTGGCGGTGAGAAGTATGCCAAGCCCAATGAGATCAAGGCCTGGCTCGACGCTCGTGTGAAACTGCGCCGCAACGTGGTGACCGGCCGTGAGGAGTATAGCGAATACCTTAATGCCGACACCAACGACATCTGGTTCGATGTGTGGAAGCCCGTCGACGATGTGTGGCTGAACACGCAGTGGATGGAGATGGCTGATGAGCACACCGTGAGGTTTGAGGACATGAGACGTGTCGTCAAGTCTGAGTATGCACCAGCTTTCCATCCCTTCCGCACCTACCTCGACAGTCTGCCCAAATGGAATGGTACGGACGACGGCATCCGTGTGCTGTCGTTGACCGTTCAGGTGAAGCCGCCCGACGATGGGGATGCCGACAAGGAGCAGGAACGGTTTTACCGCATACTGAAAAAGTGGCTCGTCGGCATGGTGGCGGGGTGGCTTGACGAGGAGGAGGTGAACAGCTCCATCCTGGTGCTGCTGGGTCCTCAGGGTGTCGGCAAGACTACCTGGTTTTCCCACCTGCTGCCGCCTGAGCTGCGCCGCTATTTCAACATCAAGACCAATTCTGCCAGGATGACCACTGATGACGTCATTGCCTTGTCCAGGTCGGGACTGGTGTGTCTGGACGAGCTGGACTCGATGAAGTCCGAGGAGAACAACAAGCTGAAGACCATCAGCACGATGCGCTTCTCGGATGTGCGACAGCCGTACGACATCTTCGCCGAGCACCGTAAGATCATCGCTTCATTCTGCGGCACGGGTAACAACGTGCAGTTTCTGAACGACACCTCAGGCACCCGTCGCTGGCTGCCCTTCGAGGTGGAGAGCATCCTCCCGCCGCGCGATTTCCCCTTCGACTACGAGGCCATCTACTCGCAGGCCTATGCGCTGTATCTACAGGGCTACGAATACTATTTCACGGATGTCGAGAACGAGTTCATCAACGAGCGCAACATGCAGCGTTTCTGTGTTTCTGATCCTGAGCTGGAACTGGTGGAGGAGTATTTCCGCAGACCGACAGAAAACAATCCCGGTGAGTTTATTACCTCGTCAAGGGCTGCTGATATTGTAAGTACCTTCAGCTATCATGTCAAGCCTGTGGCTATTGGCCGTGCCTTGGCACGCTATGGGTTTGAGAGCGGTCGTCAGGGCAATAGCCGGGGCTACTATGTGGTTGTCATCCCGCCCGATGAGCGCAAGCGCCATGCAATGTCACTGGCCTACGACGCCATGATCAAAAAGCGTCAGTCGAATGCATCGTCAGAACAGGCCGACATGCCAGATCAGCCAGATACGCCAGATGTTTTCTGACATTCGCGCGCATGCGTGAACTGTCAAAAACGAAAAAATATCATTCCTGCGCGCGTAAGGTGTAAAAACTACTGGCGGATATGGCAGTTATGAAGAAATCTGCGCGCGTAAGGTGTAAAAACTACTGGCGGATATGGCAGTTATGAAGAAATTAATGGTAAGAAGTTATGGTTATTAGAAGTTATCCTAAAGTTGAGTTGGCATTACTTTATTTTCCAGATAGTAATCCGCGTGTGGCAGTCAACCACCTGAATGACTGGATTAAACGTTGTAAGCCACTTCTCGTGGAACTGTCACAGTGTCATCAGAGCCGCTATGCCAAGTTTTGGTCTGCCAAGGCGGTTAGGCTAATCGTGGATTATCTCGGTGAGCCGTGATGGGCGAGATGGGCATGATGGGGTTAATGGGTATCATGGGGTTAATGGGTATCATGGGGTTAATGGGAATCATGGGGTTAATGCCCATCATGCCCATCTCGCCCATTTTGCCCATCTCGTCCATCATGCCCATCTCGCCCATTAACCCCATTAACCCCATCTCGCCCATAATAGCCGTTTTTGCGTTGCCACTCCTTTCTGGCGCGAAACATCTCTTCCTTGATACCACCGTTTTCGATAAAATTCTTTTTCTTCCATTCTATCAGTCCACGGATTAAAATATCGCATTGATGAATCAGTGTAATAGCAATATTCGCTATGGTCTCATCAGAGCGTTCTTTTATTTTCTCGCGATAAATGGCAGAATCAAGGTGTGCCTTACAAAATTTTCTGGTCTGGATACAACGGGGATCATCGTACTTCCATTGTTCCAGTCCACGTACACGCAGGTAATCTTCGTAATCAAGAAGCAACTCATGAAGTGACGCACGATTAACGTTGGTCAGTTTCAGTTCCATCTCGCGGGATGTAATTCCATCGATATTCCCTTCTGCTAAATTTTGCTTACCGGAACGTGCTGCTTGAATCATCTGATCAATAGTACGATCGCCAGTTTTTAGAAACTTGTGAACAAAATAGAAAGTAACATCAAAGATACATTCAGCCTTTTGAAATGCTTTTAGTGACCGGTAGTTATTATCTTGTCTTAGGAATTCCTTGTTTTCTTCCATCGTTAATTGTTTATTTTGATTACAAAGATACGCATAAGTAAGTAAAAAGCCAAAGATCCATGAAAAAAAGTATGATTAAACGGGGAAACGCATGGAAAGTCATGAACGTGCCATGCCCAATGTTGTACCTTCGTGTTTGGTAAGCAAGACGAACCGTGGGGATAACACCTGTGGTCCATTCAGATGCCTTGAACGACTCGTTCGGATGATTCCTTACCCCCCATAGGGATGATCTGAACATGTCGAAGAGACTATCCGGATAGCTCAAAGGAACTATCTGAATGACTCAAAGGTTCCCGTCTCGGCTGCCAAGAACTTCAATTCTTCTATTTTCCAATTTTTTAATTTCCAAAGATGAGTCAGAAGTACATTAAAAGTCAGAACAAGAACAGCCACAGCGCGGCGTACGGAAAGTACTATGCCACGGCGGTGTACGACAACCGCTTCGTCGAGACCGAACAGCTGGCTGAGTTTATCCAGACGCAGGCGTCGGTGAAGAAGTCGGACATCAAGGCCGTGCTCGACGAGCTGGGCAGTGCGCTGAAGCATTTCTTCGAACTGGGCCAGAAAGTCCGCCTGGACGGTATCGGTATCCTGAAGGTCGGTTTCTCCAGCATCGGCGTCAGCAAGGTGGAGGACTGCACGTCGGCCACCATCACGACGCGCCGCATCCTGTTCATGCCCGAGACGGAACGTGTGGTTGTCGGTCAGGAGAAGAAGCCTGACGGCAGCGTGAAGCAGAAGTATGTCAATGCTATCAGCCTGCTGAAGGACGTGGTGTTCGAGGAGACCCACGACAACTCGATGAATGCGGAACCCGAGGGTAACACCGGCGACAACACCGGCAGCAACACCGGCGGCGGCAACAGTGGTAACGAAGGCCTGGGTGACGGAGATTAAGCGAAAAGGGCTGCGGCCCTTTTCTAGTGAATAGTGAATAGTGAAAAGGGAAAAGTGAAAAGTGAAAAGTGAAAAGCTATGAAGAAAGAGACTTGGAAACAACTGCTGCAGATTATCATCACGATACTGACAGCCATTAGTGGTACCATATTTGTACAATCATGCGTAAGATTACACTCATCATCATCCACTGCTCAGCAGTGCGTCCCGACCAGCAGTCGTCTGCAGCCCAGATCGACACATGGCAGATGATCGGAGCCCACTGCGTAGGTCACAACGCCCACTCCATAGGCGTCTGCTATGAGGGCGGGCTGGACATCCGGGGAGAGCCCAAAGACACCCGCACCGAGGCGCAGCGGCACAGTCTAAGGAAATTGATAGAACAGCTTCATGCAGCCTACCCAAAGGCGCTGATCGTAGGTCACCACGACCTGAATCCACTGAAAGACTGTCCCTGCTTCGACGCCGCCGCTGAGTATGCCGATCTAAATGGTGTACGAACGTAAACAGTGACATCACGAAAACAGCCCTCCCTGTACTTCACAGTACAGGGAGGGCTTAATCTTAAATAAATACTCAAAAAGTAAGATGAAAAATTGTATCACTATCGCGACAGTTCTGGACTGGAGTGCGACACGGTACTGCATCGCAGAAATGGAACATACGCACTGATAGAAGTGAAATTGGGTGGAGAGAAACTGATAAACGATGGTGCTGAAGCTTTGAAAACACTTGCAGAGACCATTGATACTACAAAGATGAAGAATCCATCATTTATGATGGTCGTTACGGCTGTCGGGCCATATGCTTACCAACGGCCAGACGGTGTGTTTGTGGTTCCTATAGGCTGTCTGAAAGACTAAGAGTAAAAAATCAATTATTGTCCTGTTGGCTATATACTTTTGATGGAACATATTGAACATTTGTGATGTTCGATATTTCCTAAAGAATACTCTTTTTTCTACAAAAGATAACAAAAGAGCATATTTTAAGACAATCAGAATATTGAATTTCGAATATTTTTTGCGAACTTTGCCCTCGAAAGGTAAAAATTGGACATCATGGAGATACAAAATCTCAAACCAAGGAGCGGTTTTGACACCATACGATTGGGTGATAGTGACGAACTTGTGGTCATGGAGAACTTCGGTTCAT
>CACXTX010000053.1 GCA_902770635.1 uncultured Prevotellaceae bacterium
GAAGTTTTCCTTGATGGTCAGTCGTTGACAGCGCTTGGCCAGGTCGGTGTAGGGACGGTGTACTTCGCGGGGGCTTTCTGCAAAAGAACCTCCCATGATGGCCGTGCCGCCAATGTTACCGAAGGTGCATTTCTGCACTACACAATCGCTGACGTTATCGACGAAGTCCAAGGCCGTGGCAGCCAAATTCTCGAACACCACCGAGTAGAAGTCAACGTGGTGGGCGTTGCTTACGGTGACAGCACTTACGGGGCGTTCTATCCACGCCTGGTTCTCGAGATCCTTGTCCCAAGGTAACCCTGGTTTTTCTTTCAGTTTGTAGGCATCAACCAGGGGGAATCCGCCCTGCAGGGTAACGTGCCCTTTGTGCAAGGGACGGTTCCAGCAAGTGTGTTTGAAGGTTATGCCTTCAAAACGTACATAGTTGGCGCCATCGACGATGACCAACTGCTCAATGCCGTCACGCTGTTCTGTGGTGCGAAGCAGGAAAGAGCTGTTCCCCTTCTCGCCTCCGATGACGGGTTGTGGCCAGGGGTGTTCGAACTCCAATCGGCTCTCAGGTTCCATGAACGATACCACGGTCTTGTCGCCCTCAACTTTCATATCCTTTACACGCAAAATAGCAATGGCCCATCGCTGGTGAACCACCATTTCCAAGTTCTTCGTCTGTAGAACATTCTGAGGAGGAGTAGGGATAGTGATCGTTCTGTCGGTGGTGTTGAAATCGAGTATGCGCTCCATGCCTTTCATTGGAAGACCGTCATCGTGTTTTATCGGAAGGCTGTCACATTGTTCTTTTAACGGCCACACCTGGGTGTGACGTTGTCGGGCATCGCCACAAATGACACTTTGGTGGTTTTTGCCAAGTCCGCGGATAACGAGTGGCGACTCCTTTGTGCCGCTGTCCTCGGGGCGCAGGAACAACGGTTCGTTCATATAGTAGCGTCCTTCCTGTATGGTAATAGTGATGCCCCCTTGACAGCGTGGGTCGTTGGTACGACGCCATTCACGAGCCTGTCGCAGGGCATTGTGGATGCTCTCTCCCTCGCGGACTATAATCTCGCCGGCATTTACATAGAGGGCGAAAATCAGCAGTAGTATGGTTAGTAATCTTTTCATGTTCTTAGTCATATATAATAAGACGTAGCGACTCTTGTTTTGTCATCATTAGTGACAAAATGAGCTTGTTTTCGTCTTAATGAAAAAAGATACGTCCCACACGATGAAGATGAACATGAAAAAATGGGTGGCTGATGTCATCCGACAAAAAGAGGTAAAGGCTGTGCCTGTGATGACGCATCCAGGTATTGAACAGAATGGGCATACGGTGCGTCAGGCCGTCAGTGACGGAAGGGTTCATGCAGAAGCCGTTTCTTGGCTTACCCAACACTATCCAAGTGCAGCTGCCTGTACTATTATGGACCTGACTACTGAGGCCGAGGCTTTTGGTGCCCAGATTGCTTTCAGCGACGAGGCGGTTCCTGCTGTTTCCGGCCGTTTGTTACCTGATGTGGAGAGCATCTATCGTCTGCAGGTTCCCTCCCTTTCTGCAGGACGTATTCCCGCCTACCTGAAAGCCAATCTGCTGGCAGCTCGTGAGGTCACCGACCGTCCTCTGTTTAGCGGATGTATCGGTCCTTTCTCGTTGGCAGGCAGACTCTACGACATGTCTGAAATCATGGTGCTTATTTACGAGCATCCCGATGCTGCCCACACGTTGTTGTCAAAGTGTACGCAGTTCATCGAGAAATACTGTCAGGCGTTGAAGATGACAGGTACCAACGGTGTGGTGATGGCTGAGCCAGCTGCCGGTCTGATGTCAAACGACGATTGTCAGGCGTTCTCGTCGGACTATGTGAAGTATATTGTTGACAAAGTACAGGACGACCACTTTATCGTAGTATTGCACAACTGTGGCAACACGGGACAATGTACACGGGCGATGGTGTCCACAGGAGCTGCCGCCTATCATTTTGGCAACAAGTGCAAGATGGAAGAGGTGATTCGTGAGGTGCCACCGACCGCTTTGGCTATGGGAAATATCGACCCTGTCAGCGTGTTCAAGGACGCCCTGCCTTCAAAGATGCGTGAGACGGTGATAGACCTGTTGGAGAAGACGAAAGACTATCCTAATTTTGTGCTGTCCAGCGGTTGTGACACACCACCACACACACCGCTTCATAATGTAGATGCTTTCTTCGATGCACTGAATGAATGGAATAAGAGGTGACAGAGAAGATACTGACATACCACGACCTGATGATAACCCCCGCCGATGTCTATGAGCAGATGGGCTATCATGATACAGAGCCCGACGCGGACACCAAGGCTGAGCTCACCCAGATTATCAATGAGGTGAGCCAGTGGTTGCATCCTCAGTTCTCGTATTTCGTGGTGAGCGTCCAACCCACTTTCGACATGGGCAACATTATCCTCCGACAGCTTCGCGGCTCGGAGGCCTATGCCCTCTTTATCTGTACGGCAGGGGTGGCGTATGAAGCCTATCAGCAACGTCTGAAGGAGCAGGGTGACATGGTGCGTGTGTTCATTGCCGATGCCTTGGGAAGTGTCATTGCGGAGAAGTGTGCCGACCAGATGGAGAAAGCCCTACAGGAGAGCATTGATAAATTAGGATGGAAACATACCAACCGTTTCTCGCCAGGCTATTGCGGATGGCATGTCTCGCAACAGCAGTTGCTCTTTCCTTTGTTTCAGGGACATACCTGTGGTGTCACGTTGACCGACTCCTCGCTGATGCTGCCCATCAAGAGCGTCAGTGGCATTATCGGCCTGGGGAAAAGTGTTCGCAAGTTGGATTACACTTGTGGGCTCTGCGATTTCAAACAATGTTATAAACGAAAGAAAAAGGCTTGAAAATTCAAGCCCTTCCTTTTTCATTATTCACTCTTCACTAGCGAAGCGCCAGCAGTTGCTTTGCAACGGTGACGGCGCTGTTGGCATTGTCCGAATAGCCGTCGGCACCAATCTCATCGGCAAATCCTTGGGTGACAGGAGCACCTCCCACCATCACCTTTACCTGATCACGGATGCCAGCTGCCTCCAAAGCTTCGATGACCTCCTTCATATAGCCCATCGTAGTAGTCAGCAGGGCACTCATGCAAAGGATATCGGGCTGGTTCTTCTTTACCTCCTCGATAAACGTGTCAGCAGAAACGTCGATACCGATGTTGACCACCTCAAAGCCACAGCCTTCCAGCATAGAGGCTACCAGGTTCTTGCCGATATCGTGCAGGTCGCCCTTCACGGTACCTATGACAACTTTTCCAATAGATGTGCTCGCACTACCAGCCATCATGGGTTTCAGCAGTTCCAGAGCCGCCTTCATGGCACGTCCAGCCATCAGCAGCTGAGGCACGAAAGCCTTACCGTCCTGGAAGCGCTGGCCTACCTCGCCCATGGCACGTATCATCTGTCCGTTGATGAGATCCTGGGGTGCTATTTTCTTGGCAATAGCCTCCTTTGTGGCCGATGCTGCCTCATCGCTCTTACCATTTAGAATGGCTTGGAAGAGGCGCTCCTCAGGAGTGTTATTAGTTAGGCAAGAATCACTAGTGGCACTAGTTTTATTAGTTGAGCTTGATGCTTTGGTAATAACAACTGTTGGCTGGGGCTCCTCTGTATTCAGAGGTGAAAGGAAAATGCCGGGAATAGGTTCTATTCCACTGGCTATCAATTCGATATGCTTATCTGTTGTCCCGCAGCAACCACCTACGATGCTCAGACAGTGGTTCTCCAGCAAGGGCCATAGGTCAGCCACCAGACTCTCGGGTTTCTTGGTGTAACGACCCTTTCCGTCAGGCATACCCGCATTGGGATAGATGCTCACCTTCGTGCCAAAACGAGCCATTTGACATACCAGAGGAGTCATAGCTTTGACATCGCTCACACAGTTGATACCCACCGAGTAGAGGTCGCCCTTCTTAAAGGTGCTGATAAACTCCAGAATGTCCTGTCCCAGCATATTATGTCCGTCAGCTGTTGATACCGAGAAACTCATCATGACGGGTAGGAGGGGGGCAATGCGCTTGGCTTCCTCGAAGGCGATGCGTGCAATCTGCGTGTCAAAGATGGTCTCTATCAGCAGCACATCAACACCTCCGTCCACCAGTGCCTGGATCTGCTCGGCATAAGCCTCACGGAGGGTGGTGGCAAACTTTTCGCCTTTGTCTTTTCCCTCTTCACTGACGAAAGTCTTGCTCGTAGGTCCTATGCTGCCTGCCACATAACGCGGCTTCTCAGGCGTGGAATATTCCTCGGCACACTGGCGTGCTATCTGGACGGCAGCTAGGTTGATTTCCCTGCAAGAGTCCTGCAGACCAAAGTCGCCCATGGAGATGCGTTGGGCATTAAACGTATTCGTCTCAATGATGTCAGCACCCGCCTCCAAGTATTTGCGATGGATGTCGCGAACTACAAAGGGAGCCGTCAGCGAGAGCACGTCATTGCACCCTTTCAGGTCGTAGCAGTGATTGGCAAATCGTGCTCCACGGAAATCTTCCTCACGCAGCCCGTATTGCTGAATCATGGTGCCCATAGCACCGTCGAGCACTAGGATACGGTTAGTGGGGAACTTTTTGGGGGTACTTGTATTACTGGTAACACTAGGATTACGAGAATAACTAGTTTCCACTTTTCGGATAATCTCTTCCACCTCGCGTTCCACATCATCTTTTACGTCTGCAGGATGCAGATTGCGACTATGCTCATATTCCTCTACGATGTGTAGGGCTTGTTCCACCTCTTGTTCGTTGTGGAAGTCCATTTCCAGATGTACACCGTCGCCTCCGATATTGTCGAGTAGGGGTCTTAGCTCGTTCAGTGTCACCCAGCATGCCATGATGCTCTTGCCGCCAGCCAAGATCTTCTTGTACAGGTCGTACCATTTCGGACTACCGCCCTGAGGCTCTCCCACACCCGGTGTCCACTGGATGGCATTCAGTTCCTTAATCTCCAGGAGCGCGTCCAGATGATGCATAGCACCCACACCGTCCAGGTGATAGAGCGTATAGTCAATCTTCTGACACTGTTCACGGATAAACGGTTGTACGAAACGGCGATAGTCGTCCACGCTGATCATCGTCGAGATATCACTCTGCAGCTTCGACATCTTACCAGGTGCCCATGACGAGAAATAGCAGAAGGCCATCTCGTCGCCCTCGCGGATGATGTTGTACAACTCGTCGAATACTTGGAAATAAATGTCGTTAATCTGTTGCATCTGGTGCTCCAGCACCTCTGGTTGCATCACCGTATCGAGCAGCACTTTGTCGGTACCCTTGATGGCAGCCAGTACATCCATACCCTCCATCAGGTCCGGCATACCCACATAGTAATGTCCTTGTGCCTTCTGTTTGCACGCCTTCAGCAGTTCCTTGTGTAACAACCAGTTTGGATGGTTGGTGTCGAACTTGATGTCGTCCGTATAGTTCGGATTTGGATGAATCCAGATGGTATCCTCACCACCTTCGAAGACACCACCCAGTATAGCAGCCAGAGAGCCCGGTCCCAGTTGTGTATTGGCAACCGGTAGCATATCGGCCATCAATGATGAATGAGCCACATACCAGTCCAGATATTCAGCACGCCATTGTGGGTCGAACCAACGCTGGTTCAGGTCCTTGTAAGGCTTGGGTGCAGCGATGTCCGCATGCGGCTTCACCCCCTCCTGAAAGTGTTCCCACATGTTGAGTACGATACCCTTGTGGTTCCACCAGTTGACATAATGCTTTTTGGTTTCTTCGAGATTCTGTTTCCAAGTGTTCATTGTTTCCTGTTTTTTATTCTATAGACGCACTTCGTGCTCAAATGTCATCAGACATAGATGAGTCCGCTCATTATCATGTCGCTGACAAACAATCCCTTGCGAGTCAGCACCAGTCGGTTGTCGTCCAGTCGTAGCAGTCCGTCGCTCAGGTATCGTTGCGCCTCTTTCAGACAGTAGCGCCGGTGTTTCTCCGATAGCGTGGTGAGGTCCAGCCCATCGCTGGTGCGCAGGGCTACCGTGACGCGGTCGTTATAGCGCGTGTCCTCGTCCAGCGTCTCGTATTCAGCAGGCCGTTCGCCCCGTTCAATGGCAGTTATGTATTGTCTGATGTCTGCCACGTTCCAACTGCGACATGCTCCGTCGTAGCTGTGTGCAGCAGCACCCAGTCCTATGTAGGGCACGTCGTGCCAATAGCTTGAGTTGTGGCGTGAGCGATAGCCCTGTCGTGCAAAGTTCGATATCTCGTAGTGCTCGTAGCCTGCACCAGTCAGTTGGTCTATCAGCAGCTCGTACATCTGCCGTTCCAGTTCCTCATCCTTATCGTTTTTCACTTTTACCTTTTCACTTTTCACTCGCTCGTAGAGCACCGTGCCTTCTTCTATCATCAGACAGTAGGCCGATATATGCTCTACGTTCAGGGTCAACGCCTTCTTAATATCCTGCTTCCAATCCTCTAGTGTCTCGTCAGGAAATCCATACATCAGGTCGATGCTGATGTTTTGGATGCCCGCCTTCCTCAGTCGCTTCACAGCCTGTTCCACCTGTTCTGCCCGATGCCTGCGGTGCAGGAACTTTAGTCGGGCATTGTCAAACGTTTGGGCCCCCATTGACACACGGTTGATGCCCAGTTCAGGCAATGCCTCGGCATATGTTTCCGTTACGTCGTCCGGGTTCATCTCGATGGTTATCTCCTCAGCATCACGGCCATATACCTTATATATATTATAAAAGAGCTGGCGCAACTGCTCCGTTGTCAATTGGCTGGGTGTACCTCCTCCCAGATAGATGGTCTTTAGTTTTTCATTTTTCCCTTTTCGTTTTTCATTTTCCATCTCCATCTCCTTGCACAAAGCCTCCACATATTGCTGGCGCAAATCCAGTCCTACCGTAGAATAAAATCCACAGTAGATGCACCGACTTTTGCAAAAAGGGATATGTACATATAAACCGCTCATTTGACGCCCAACTTGTCGATAAAGTTTCGAATATCTTTGCAAAAGTACTAATAAAGTTTAATATTTGAAAGCAAATGAAGGTTTTTTGCTCGAAATTGTCTACCTTTAGCGTCCGATAACCGAATTATAACAACTTAAAACAATAAAAGCCTTATGAAAGTTTATCAAACTAACGAGATTAAAAACATTGCACTCATTGGCAGTGCGGGTAGCGGCAAGACAACTCTTGCCGAAGCAATGGTCTACGAAGCAGGCATTACCAAACGCCGCGGAACCGTAGAGGGTAAGAACACTATGAGCGACTATTTCCCTGTTGAGCAGGAATACGGCTACTCGGTGTTCTCTACTGTTTTTCATGTAGAGTGGAACAACAAGAAGCTGAACATCATCGACTGTCCGGGTTCTGATGACTTCGTGGGAGGTTCTATCACCGCCATGAACGTTACCGACCAGGCTGTCATCCTCGTCAACGGCCAGTATGGTCCTGAGGTAGGCACGATGAATGCTTTCCGCAATACTGAGAAACTGAAGAAGCCTGTCATCTTCCTGGTGAACCAGTTGGATCGTGACAATTGTGACTACGATGCTATCCTGGGTCAGTTGAAGGAGGTTTATGGTAACAACTGCGTTCCCGTTCAGTATCCTATCGCTACCGGTGCCGGTTTCAACAGTGTCATCGACGTGCTGCTCATGAAGAAGTACTCTTGGAAGCCCGAGGGTGGTGCTCCTATCATTGAAGACATTCCTGCTGAGGAGTTGGACAAGGCCAAGGAGTGGAAGGCCAAACTTGTGGAGGCTGCTGCTGCTGGTGACGACACGCTGATGGAGAAGTTCTTCGAGAGCGAGGACCTCAGCGAGGACGAGATGCGTGAGGGTATCCGCAAGGGTCTTGTAACCCGCTCTATTTTCCCAGTATTCTGTGTTTGTGCAGGTCGCGACATGGGTGTTCGCCGTCTGATGGAGTTCTTGGGCAATGTTGTTCCTTTTGTTAGCGAGATGCCTGTTATCCAGAACACCGCAGGTGTGGATGTTCCTGCTGACGCTTCTGCTCCCACCTCGCTCTATTTCTTCAAGACTGGTGTTGAGCCCCATATTGGTGAAGTTCAGTACTTTAAGGTGATGAGTGGTGTCGTAAAGAGTGGTGACGACCTGACCAATGCCGATCGTGGTTCCAAGGAGCGCATGGGTACTATCTATGCGTGCGCTGGTGCCAACCGTATTCAGGTTGACGAACTGCGTGCCGGTGATATCGGCTGTACCGTGAAGCTGAAGGATGTAAAGACCGGCAACACGCTGAATGCCAAGGATGTAGAAAATAAGTTCGACTTCATCAAATATCCTAACTCCAAGTTCTCTCGTGCCATCAAGGCCGTCAACGAGGCAGAGACCGAGAAGATGATGGCTGCTCTGCAGAAGATGCGTCAGGAAGATCCTACATGGGTTGTCGAGCAGTCTAAGGAGTTGCGCCAGATCATTGTTCACGGTCAGGGTGAGTTCCACCTGCGTACCTTGAAGTGGCGTATGGAGAACAATGAGAAGATCCAGGTTGAATATCAGGAGCCTAAGATTCCATATCGTGAGACTATCACCAAGATGGCCCGTGCCGACTATCGTCATAAGAAGCAGTCGGGTGGTGCCGGACAGTTCGGCGAAGTTCACTTGATTGTCGAGCCTTATACCGACGGCATGCCTGATCCTACTTCTTTCACTATCAACGGACAGGAGTTCAAGATGAACATCAAGTCTAAGGAAGAGAAAGACCTGGAGTGGGGTGGTAAGCTCGTCTTCATCAACAGCGTTGTCGGTGGTGCTATCGATATGCGTTTCATGCCTGCTATCCTGAAGGGTATCATGGAACGTATGGAGCAAGGTCCGTTGACAGGTTCTTATGCTCGCGACGTTCGCGTCATTGTTTACGATGGTAAGATGCACCCCGTTGACTCTAATGAGTTGTCGTTCATGCTGGCAGCCCGTAACGCCTTCTCAGCAGCCTTCAAGGAAGCTGGTCCTAAGGTGTTGGAGCCTATCTACGACCTTGAGGTGCTTGTACCTGCTGACTACATGGGTGATGTGATGTCTGACCTGCAGGGTCGTCGTGCCATCATCATGGGTATGGATTCAGAGAGCGGTTATCAGAAGCTCACCGCCAAGATTCCTTTGAAGGAACTGGCAAGCTATTCTATCGCCCTGTCTTCTCTCACTGGAGGTCGTGCTTCGTTCACCACCAAGTTCGCCTCTTACGAGCTTGTACCGAACGACATCCAGCAGGCTCTGATTAAGGAGCATGAGGCTGAGATGAAGGACGAGGAGTAATTTCCTCATGCACTAAATAAAAGAGTGGTTGTCGGGAATTTCCTTACAACCACTCTTCTTTTTTTCGGCTTCGGCATTGTGCCTTCCCAAATTCTATTTTTATTTCCAGTCCCTCATGTTACGCCGTGACTCTATCTTGTTCTCTATCTCGTCCGGTAGACTGGGGAAGAAGTCCAGTCCTGTGATGCGCTCTATCTCGTCCACCGTGTTATAGTACAGGTCACGTTTCTTGCTGCCTTCCGTGTTCCTCACCACGATGCCGAACGCCTTGGGCTTGCCCTTCAGACAGAGCACCACTTTGAAGAACGCCTCGGGTACCACCACTTTGTTTCTGCCTATCGTCTGGTGTTCGCCCTTCATCAGCACCGGTCCACACACAATATACACCTCGCCGTATTTCCTGGCCCACTTTCTGCAGTCCGCCTCTACGCTGTTCCACAGTCCGCTGTTCAGCTTCGAGTCCTGCGGACACATGTTCGTCAGCAAGTTCGACTCACGCATCGCCCTCTCGTCCCATTTGTTGTCGCCAGCAGGACACATGTGTCCGTGCGACCATCCGCTCTTCCTGTAGTCCGACTTTGTAGCCCTGGGCCTTGGCACCTCCTCGTCCTCCCAGTATCCGTTGATGCGCCTTATGTTCCCGTCCGTATGGTCAGCCGTCAGCTTCCACGCCACCCAGTTTGGACACCTTGTCGCCTTGTTGTACGATGCCGTGTACGCCATCCTTTTCAGTATCATCTCACCTTTAATGGGCGCGGGAATCTCCAACCCCTCCGTCTTTATCTCCTGATGCTGGGCACACGACACCACAGAGCATAGTGCCAACAACACTAAAGTCTTAATCTTTCTCGTTATCAAGTTGTTAATTTCCATAGTTTCCTAGTTTTTGTTGGTGCAAAGATAATCTTTTTCCTTCAAAAAAAGCACCACTATACCAAAAACTTTTGCATGCAGAATAAAAGCATCTCGGAAATACTCCGCTCGAACTTTGTTCGCTTGCAAAAAGCAAGAAATAAATTTGGTATTTCGCTCGATTTGCACTATCTCTGACTTCGTCGAAGATAGGCTTCATCTCGGAAATACTCAAATAAATTTGGTATTTCGCTCGATTTGCACTATCTTTGCAACGAAACCAATCAATAAAGACAAAATGAAAAGACTGTTTTATCTGTTATCGACAGCCCTGGTGCTGGCTGTGACAATTGTATCGTGTGCTGTAGAGGACAATGGTGGTAGCCCAGTAGTTCCACCCGAGGAGAAAGTAGATTCTGCACGTCTGACTATCATCTTCTATGGTACTGTGGGAGGTAATGCCGACAGCCAGGCTGAAACAGCGTGGGAAATTATGAAGCCTTATCTGCATCAGAAAGATGTACGCGTAATGGTTTGCTACAAGTATGCCAAGCCTGATAGGTTCGACGGTAAATATGCCAAGCCTGGTGACCTCGTGCTCTTCGAACTTACCGATACGACGAATCTGGAAAAGATAGGTGAGAACTATGCGATTCACGCGCCTGAGCTTGCACTTTATAAGGAAGAGATGCTCACCGAAGTCATTAATTTAGCAGTAGAGAAGGTTCCTGCACGCGACTATGCATTCCTGGTTTACGGACATGGTGGCGGTTTCGACATGGATATTGACTACGAGAAGGACAAGCGCAAACCCCAGCCCAACGAGGCTGCCTCCCGACGCGCCGTTCTCTACGATGAGTGGATAGTCACAGAAGCTGGAAAAGAAGCGATGAACATGTATGAGTTTCTGCGTGGTATCTTCAACTCGAAGGTGCCCCACTTCCAGAGTATCTTCTTCCACAATTGCCTAATGGGTGGCGTTGAGTCGCTGCTTGACATCTCACTGTTCTGCGACTATATCGTATGCAGCAGCCACTTGCTGTCCCAAAACCCAGCTCCCGTTCGTCAGATGATAAATGCTGTCAGCGAGCAGAAGGACATAGAGAAGGCCTACAGTCAGATGATCGGTGGTATGCTGCCCGAATGGGAAAGCGGCTATGTTAATGACCAATTCAATGGCGATCTGAAACTGATTAACTGCGATATGCTCCTTGATGAGGTGTGTGAGCCCAGCAAGAAGTTGGCAATGCGACTGATGGAGCTCTATCCCACTATGCACGAGCAGTTGGATACGGCGATGGTACACACGTATCAGTATATGAACCAGAAGAATTTCTATGACTTGGGCGACTATGCCAACAAGGTGGCCGAATATACCAAGGACCCAGAGCTAATCGCCATAGCCAAGGAGTTGAACGAAGGTCTTGACAAAGCCATCCTCGCACGGCAGGATCTGCATTACTCGCCCTATGGTGACCTGCCCAAGTTCTCGCTCTCCGTGGTACTTAGCAGTCAGGAGGACTATGGAAAAGAGACGAAGTGGGACTATACCTATCAAGAAGCCTACGAATATACCAACTGGCATCTGTTTACAGGGTGGGGCGACTGGCTTAAAACCACGACACAAGGACCTCGCAATCAGACGCGCAAATATAATGGTCAGCCCGTAGGACAATACTTCTTCCCAAAGGAGAAGTAAAGTCCTGCGGGGCCTTTGTCATAGGTCAGTTGTCGGCGAGGATGATACCGCCCATAGGCTGAATCGTAACCTTGGCCTGACCGTCAGCATTCACCTTCAGGGTTTTCAGTTCAGAGGCGGGCAATAGCTCGCCTTTTTTCTGTGGCTTGTCGGTATAGTAACGAACAGTCTTACCGGCAAACATGGGGAGAGAGAGGGTGAGTACCTTCTTCTCCTGGGTTCCGTTGAGTCCACCGACATACCACTTGTCACCTGTACGACGGGCAAGTACTACAAATTGTGTAGGATAACCGTCTATGTACCGAACCTCGTCCCAAGTGGTCGGAATTTCGCGCAAGAAATCGAGTTCGAACTGAGGCAGTTCTTTCAGGTTATTGGGATAGATGGCCACGCAGTTAACGCTGGTCTGGATGACGATGGAAGAGGCCATTTCAAAAATGTCACTGGTATATCGCTGGTGACGGCTCTTGTTGTCGCGGCTCATGTGCTGGTTCATAAGAACGCCGCCCCAGTCGGCAGCAGCCACGGCATTGCGACAGAAGGGGTGCATGGTCAGCTCGAAGCCTTCCTTCTTGGCGTGGTATTCCGAGAAGAAAATATTCTCAGAAGCCAACAGGGCCTCGCTGGCTACGAAGTTAGGATACATACGTTCCCAGCCGCGGGGCAGGGTACAGCCGTGGAAGATGACCTGTATCTTGTGCCGGTTGGCATCGGCTAGAATATCCTCGTAGAGCTGCATCATCTCCTGCTTGTCACTTCCGAAGAAATCAACCTTAATGCCGGCAACGCCGATACGCTCCATCCAAGCCATCTCACGTTCGCGGGCAATGGCGGTGCTCATGCCGTGACGCGGGCCTTGCGGGGCGTCGTTCCAGGTGCCGTTGGAGTTATACCACAGCAACAGCTTGACGCCCTTGCTCTGCGCATACTTGGAAAGCTGTTCGAGGCGCTCACGGCCAATCTGCGTGTCCCAAAGGGCATCGACGAGGGTATATTCATAGCCCATTGCTGCAGCGACATCTATCATCTTGACCTGGTCGTCGTAGTTGGTCGAGGCATCTTGCCAGAGTATCCAGCCCCAGGTGTAACGCCCTGGCTTGTAGTTGGTCGAAGCCTCATACAAGGGCTCTACGACATCGTAGGGGATGGTGGTTTCGACAATGGGCTTGAGGGTATTGCCTACGGTGATGGTGCGCCACGGGGTATGACCAGGCAGTGCGATAGCGGGATGACGACTGCCCTGACCTTTCATTTCGCCACCATTGGGGAGTGCGATGGTATAGCCCTTGCCCTGCTGGTAGTCGCTGAGGTGCGTGCCTACATACTGACCGCTCGTGCCTGTCTCGCTGACGAGCACCCAGCCGTCGTCACCGATGTGGAACAGACAGGGGAAGGTATAACCCTCGCCAAAAGCGGAAGGCTTAGTAATCGGAGCATCAGGGGTGTACTCCTCCTCGTAGGAAGGCTTGGTCTGTGCAAATCCCACCATGGTCTTGCTCTGGGGACAGATGAAGGTCGTGGTCTGCTCAGGGAAGTTGAAGGCAGTAGCCTCCTTTTTAATAACGGCACTGCCACAGAATTCGCCCTTACCCTTCGGCAGGGTGTAGCGGAAGGCGACATCGTTGTTGGCTACGAGGAAGGTAACCGTCATGGGCAGGCCTTCTTTGTTCTCGAAGTTCACGTCCAACTGGTTGGCAACGAAGTGCGACGAAGAGGCTTTGGTACGCGTCATGGCGTAGGTGCGGTCCACACGACTCTCCTTGCTGTCCTTCAGCGTCAGGTCCTTGGTGAAGTCGCCAATGTCGGCCTTCAGTCCGAGGGCGGAGGGAGTCATCATGTTCTTCCCGTCGTAGTTTACACTGTAACTGGCATGTCCTTTCTCGCAGACGATGCTCACTTGTAACTTCCCCTCTGGTGAAGCCACATGAAGAGTCTGTGCCATCAGACCAGCGAGGGAGAGAAAGCACAGACTTGTTGTAACGAATAGTTTTTTTCTCATGATTGATATTATGTGAATTTTACGAGGATGCGGAATACCTTGGCAGGTGATTCCATCCATTGTTTCATAGCCTCTTCGGCCTGTTCCGGATTAACCTCATTGGAAATCAGGATGTCGTAGGGCGGGTTGTTCTTCTCAAGATAGCGGATAACGCCCTCGAAATCCTCTGGCTGTGCATTGCGGGAGCCACGGATGTCGAGTTCTTTCTGTACGAAGAGCTTGGTGGTGAACTGAACGTCCTGCTTGGCATAGCCGATGCAAACAACGCGACCTGTAAAGGCAACTTCGTTGACAGCCATCTGGTAAGTAACGGGAGCACCGACAGCCTCGATAACTACATCAGGGCCAGCACCTTGTGTGATTTCCTGCAAGCGCTCGTGAACATTCTCCTTGGCAGAGTTGATGGTGTATTCGGCACCCAAGCCTCGCACAATAGCCAATTTCTCGTCGTCCATATCGCAGGCAATGACCTTGGCGCCGCGCATGATGGCACGAACCACAGCACCTACGCCCACCATACCACAGCCAATAACCATAACGGTGTCGGTGTCAACCACCTGAGCACGGCTCACCGCATGGAAGCCAACGGACATCGGCTCGATGAGGGCGGCATGCTCGACGGTGATATTGCCGATGGGGATGACCTTCTGCCAGGGTACGGCGATATACTCGCACATGGCGCCGTTGCGCTGAACACCCAGCGTCTCGTTGTGCTGACAGGCGTTGTAGCGACGGTTCTTACACGACGGACAGTGACCGCAGTTGGTATAGGGATTGACGGTAACCGCCATTCCTGCCTTCAGGTGGGCAGGTACATCAGCCCCCGTTTCGGCTATCTCTGCACCGATTTCATGTCCGGGAATCACGGGCATTTTCACCATCGGGTTCAGTCCGCGATAGGTGTTCAGGTCGCTTCCGCAAAAACCTACGTAGTGTATTTTGAGCAACACTTGGTCTGCTCCGCATTGAGGTTTCTCAATGTCAACCACCTTCATCTCAGAAGGTGCTGTAATCTGAATTGCTTTCATCTTATCTATTTACAATTTTACTATTTACTATTTACAATTTATTTGCGAATTTAGCAATTGTACAATTAGTAATACTTATTCACTCATATTCTTGATGTACGGTAATTCTATTAGTTCGCCAAATCCGAAGAAACGTTTGGCATTTTCTGAAAGAAACAGTTTCTTCTCGTTGTCAGTCAGTTCTTTGCTTTTAGTCACGAAGTCGTAGGACATCTTATACGTAATGGCAGTGATGGTTCGCGGATAGTCAGAGCCCCACATCAGTTTCTCGATACCCACGGCATCAGCAGCCTCCTTGATGGCACGGACGGCAGAGGGGAAGGGGTAGAACTCGTCGTTGAAGAGCCAGGTGATACCACCACTCTCGACGAATACATTCTCGTGGCGAGCCAGTTGTATCTGACTCATCCAGTTGGGGCGAGTCACCATGCCGAAGTGACCGATGATGATACGCAGATGCGGATGGGCGGCAATAATTTCTTCCATCTGTGATACTTGCACGTCTCCGTCCATCAGTTCGATGCCCAATATGGCATCGCGCTGCTCCATCTCGTTGAGCACCAGGTGGAAGTGCGGCTGAACGAGGAAGTCCTTGGGCAGACGGGCTGCAGGCACTTTCAGTCCCTTGAAGCCGCGAAGCAGCAGCGTCACTGCCTCATGGTAATAGCCTGCCTGTCGCCAGTCGGGCATGCCGAACACAAAGAAACGGTCAGAATATTGACGCTGCACCACGTCCAGATAGTCATTCTGCAGACCGTCGATAAACTCTTGTGTGATAACTGCTGCCGAAACCTGAGCATAGTCCATGTTGGACAGGAAACGCTCTGCCGTGTTCAACCCGTCCGTCATGTAAGGAGGCAACATCTGGCGCTCCTCGCCGAAGAACAGCGAACGGCTGCGGTTAGGCTCGAGCTGGTGAATGGGCTGTCCATTCACCACGGTATTCTGGTGAAGCCACAGATGCGCATGAGCGTCAACAATAGTAATCATAATTCTTTCTTTGAAAGCGAGCAAAGCTCGAGTCCTAATTCCTAATTACTAATTACTAATTTATAATTACGTGTTCGCCCAACTGACGCGTTGTTGATCACCAATAATCTCACGAACCTCCTTTACCAGCTGTTCGTCCATCGGTTCCTCGATATAGGCGATGTTGGTCTTGATGGCTTCAGGACGCGTGGTGCTGAATACCGTTGAGGCGATGCGAGGGTTAGAGCATGAGAACTGCATGGCAAGCTTTTCGATGGGATAGCCTTTTTGCTTACAGTGCTCGGCGGCTTGCTTGCACACCGCTACCAAAGGCTTGGGAGCCGGATGCCAGTCGGGTACGCCACGCTCGGTGAGCAGACCCATAGAGAAAGGCGATGCTGACAACACACCAATGCCGCGCTCGTCGAAGAAGTCCATGAAGTCTACCAGCTTATCGTCGCACAGGCAGTAGTGGCAGAAGTTCATGACACTCTCCACCATACCCGGCTCAGCGTGCTCGATGACCCATTTCAGATTCTCCAACTGCAGGTCGGTAATGCCCACATGCTTCACGACGCCTTCACGCTTCAGCTCATGCAGGGCAGGCAGCGTCTCGTCAACCACCTTCTGCAAACCGCCTTCCATGCGTCCCTGAAACTCGATGTCGTGGACGTTGATAATGTCGATATAGTCGATGTGCAGGCGCTCCAGGCTCTCATAAACGCTCTCCTTGGCACGCTTGGCCGAATAGTCCCACGTGTTAACGCCGTCCTTGCCATAACGTCCCACCTTGGTAGAGAGGTAGAATTTGTCGCGTGGAATGTCCTTGAGGGCCTTTCCCAGTACGGTCTCTGCCTTGTAGTGACCATAGTAGGGCGACACATCGATGATGTTGATACCTGCATCGACAGCTGCGAAAACGGCGTCTATGCCACGATGTTCGTCGAAAGAGTGGAATACCCCACCCAAAGAAGAGGCGCCGAAGCCCAGCTCCGACACCTTCATTCCTGTTTTACCTAAATCTCTGTATTGCATAAGCTTACATTCACATAAACCTGCAGGTCGGTAAAGTAACCAGTCTCCTGCAATTTTCTCAGCTGAGCCTTGGTATCCTCGAAGCCGTGAAACTCCTTGGCTGTTGCAATGTGGTTGGTAAACTCCAGTTTCTTTTTCTCGGTGTCGAGAACAGAGATCCACTCATCTTTGGTGCGGTCTCCGATAATGAATTTCTTGCTCATAGTACTATTTTATTATAATGTGTTTTAGAACATCCAACCAATACGAATGGATGGTTCTATATATACTTTCGTATAAGTTCCCTTGGTTTCTGTCACAGGACCTTGTGTCGTGGTTCCGTCGTAGTTAGTGGTGATACCCGTTTCGGAAGAATACTTCTTAACCCTTTCGTCTACGATAGAGCCGTTGATGCTCTCTCGGTGGCCTGTTACTTCCGTGTAGTTGCCGTTCTTTTTCTTTCCCGTGTTGAAGGTAACGCCCAGCTCAGCACCGATATACAACTTCTTGTAGATGTAGTAGTCGATGCCAGTGAAGATAGAGGCGAAGATGCCGTTCTCGTTCAGTTTGTCGCCATCAGAACTGCGCTTGTTGTACTCCGTGTTCACGTAGTCGTTAAAGGTGATGGACGACGTGGTCTCTATCTGGGTTTGAGTGGTAGAGTATTCCTTCGTTGCAGAGAAGAAGCGTCCCAGATATCCACCCTCAAGACCTCCGTAGAAGTCCAGACGGCCCGTGTTGGCAAAGTGATATTCATAACCCAGGGAGAAACGCAGGGTCAGCGCGTCGTTGGTCGTCTTGGTCGAGCTTAATACCGGACTGGTACCTTCTGTGCCGTTGGCAGAATTTTCGTCAGTATCCCTGTCGAAGCCGACACCAACGCCCATACGTACGGCTTGGTTATCGTTCAGGAACAAACGACCGTTCAGTTGTGCCACCTTCACTGGCTTAGACTCGTAGTCAAAGGGGTTAAACTTCCATTCCAAGGTAAAGAGACCAGCAGGCAACCCCACTTCCTCTTGGGCTGATGCCGTCAGAGTTGTTAGGGCGAGACCTACGACGAATAATAGTTTTTTCATTGTCAAATCAATAGTGGATTAGTAAATTCTCGGCAAAGATAGCGAATTCAGTTTAAACAACCAAATAAATGGTCACAAAAATTCGCTACGGGATGAGTGCCGCTGCCTCTGGGGTGAGGAAGGGACGTATCTTGTCGTAGGGAATGTCGAAGTTGACCATGCCTGCTGCATAGGGCGCTATCTCGTACTGCTGGTAGAGAAAAGCGAGCCCCTTCTTGCTGAAAGTCGGGGGTGCGCTGGGCAGGGGAATGCGGTTGATGTCGTCCACGCTGATGAGCATGTCTTTCAGTTGTTCGTCAGTGGCAACGGGCTCGTCGAACTCCTTGAAATAGCTGCGAACACCTTCTTTGATCAAGGCATACAACTGGGGCGACTTCGGATCTTTGAAGAGTGTTTGGTCTTGCTGCTCGAAAGTTTCCGTCTTGTTGTTATACACCGTCTTGTAACCGATGCGCTTACCGTCGCTCTTGCGGAAAGTCTGTCCGGCAGCTGCGGCAAAACCGTGAGCACCGCCTTGGAACCCTTCACTCTTGGTCAGGTAAGTGACATACCGCTCTGCATTCTCCAACAGCATGGAGCGTAGTGAGAAGGAGAACTCCATGCCTTCCATGCCTTCATGGATATTGGACTGGAGTTCCTTCCATGAGGCTGCCAGTTCCTCATAACGATGGTCGGCAGTCGTCTTGACAGCGTCTAACGGATTGTCGTAATACTTCACCGTTGGCTCGCCTTCCTGAACAAGGGAGGAAGCCAGCTCCTCGCACAGATATTGACGTATGGACTGCGTCAGCGAGTCGCTGCCGCTGGTGGGCCAGTCGATGCTGATGGTTACGCTCGCTATAGAGTCGTCGCGCTCCACGCAAATGCTATCTGTTTGGAATTCAGGAGCAACGGCAACGGAATCGGTCTCCTCAGCACCCTGCTGAGAAGCACGATGGCCGCACGCGGAAAGCAGTGCGACCATCATGATAGGGATATAAAGTTTTTTCAACTTAATTCTCAATTGTCAATTCTCAATTCTCAATTACTCGCCCTTAATAGCAGCTACGCCTGGGAGAATCTTACCCTCAATAGCCTCGAGCAGAGCACCACCGCCAGTAGAGATGTAAGACACCTTGTCGGCCAGACCGAACTTGTTGACACAAGCTACAGAGTCACCACCGCCAATCAGAGAGAATGCACCCTCGGCAGTAGCCTTGGCAATAGCGTCGCCAATGGCACGAGAACCCGGAGTGAAGGTATCGCACTCGAATACACCGGCAGGACCGTTCCACAGGATGGTCTTAGCACCAGCAATAGCGTTTGCGAAAGCCTTCTGGCTCTCAGGACCAGCGTCAACACCCTCGAAACCAGCGGGAACCTTGTTGGCAGGGCAGGTAATAATCTCAGCACCGGGCTTTACGCTCATGGTGTCGAAGTCGAGACCGTTGGTAGCGGTGCAGTCAGAACCCAGCACGAGCTCTACGCCGTTCTTCTTGGCCAGCTCCTCAACGCCCAGGGCTACGTCCAGCTTGTCCATCTCAACGATAGAGTCGCCAATCTCACCACCGTGAGCCTTTGCGAAGGTGTAGGTCATACCACCGCAGAGGATGAGCTTGTCAACC